>JAJYAH010000198.1 GCA_021779635.1 Pseudomonadota bacterium
GAAACTGTCGTTGTCGATACTGCCGGTGCCGCTAACCACGATAGTGCCGAGATTGCTGATCGCGCCACCGCTCAGCGCGACGCCGTCCAGCGTCAGGGTCTGACCGCTGTCGACCAGGATCGTGCCGGTGTCCGTGATGCTGCCGCCGGAGATGCTGGTGCCGTCCAGCGTCAGGATCACGCCGCTGTCGACCTGGATGATGCCACTGGTATTGGTCAGCGTGTCGTCGAGCAGTTCGGCCGCCCCGGCCACTTCCAGCGTACCGTTGTTGGTGATCGTCCCCAGCGCCGAACCCGAGGCGCCCTCGAGGGTGGCGCCCCCGGTCAGCTTCACCGTGTGGTCGAGCACGATCATGCCCTTGTCGGTGATGGCGGTGCCATTCACCGTCATGCCATCCAGCGTCAGCGTCACGCCGGACTCGACCGTTGCCGCGCCGTTATTCAGCGCGGCGCCATCGTCGATCTTGCTGTTGCCGGTGACGTCGATCGTGTTGTTGTCGGTGATGATGCCGCCATCGATGGCGGCGCCGTTCAGCTTCAGCGTAGCGCCGGGATCGATCTGAATAACGCCGCCGGAATTGGCGATCGCGACCTCAACATCGAGCGTGCCGCCAACGACTTCGATCGTCCCCGAATTCGTAATCGAGCTTGTGCCAAGGAAGTCGCCGCCCTGGGCAAGCGTAATCAGGCCGCTATTCTGCAGACTGGCCTCCTGCAGAATCTCCACCAGGCCACCGACGCTGAGATTTCCGAAATTCTCGAGGATCGCGTCGGCGCTTAGGCTGATGCCACCTGCGCCAACGGTCAGGCTATTGTAATTGATCAGCGTCGGCGAATTGGTGAATGGCGTCCCGTAATCATTCATCGTCAGCGAATTGGCAGACGCCGCAACGCCTCCATCAGCCACAGACTTGATCGTGACCGGATAAAGCGGGGTCTGCCCTTGCAGCTGATTGGTGATGATAATGACATCGTCGCTGGCCGTTGGAACGGTTCCGGTTTCCCAGTTGTTCGCACCGTTCCAGTCCCCTGGTGCTAAGTCCGTCGGAGCCGTGGCCGTCGTTTCAACCCAGACGACGGCCGGCGGTTCTGAACCGGTAATCGTGACGATGACCTTCTGACTGGAGGTCGCCCCCTGCGAATCCTTCACCGTCACGGAATAGGTGAGTGTAAGCGTGTCTCCGGCGGGCACGATATCGGCGTAGTAGGATGAAATGTCGGCCAGCGTCCATGTGATGGTGCCGGTGCCCGTTCCCGAGCTGTCGGTTGTCACGGTTGCGGAGAGGGCGCTCTCGAAAACCCCCATGGGGCGAGGGAATTTCGTTTCCAGCGCCTGCATATCAAGCGTCGCAATGCCAGTTCCGGAGAGC
Organism: Pseudomonadota bacterium; assembly: GCA_021779635.1. Next base: position 1,370 of record JAJYAH010000198.1, read on the forward strand.
GTCGCGGCCGTCAGGTGCGTGGAAACCGTATGGGTATCGGTCAGATCCGGGTCTTTGAATGTCAGCTTGTTGGTGGTCGGGCCCGCAGGCGGCAAATTGGGGCCGGGCGTGCCGGTGCCGACGTTGATGAACGCGACTTTCTCCGGCCCGGTGGTGATGACCGGAGCGTCGTTGGTGCCGGTGATCGAGATCGTGAACGGCACAAGGGTCGCGAGGTTGCCGCCCGCGTAATTCGAATCGACTTCCGCCATATAGGTCAGCGTCAGCGTCTCGCCGGCCGCGAGAAAATCAAAATCCTTGTCCCGGATGCTGTAGGTCCAGGTCGCCGTGCCGTTGTAGGTGTTGCCCGGGGCTTGCACCACGGCCAGCGGGACTTCCAACGCCTTAATATCGGCGAGCTGCTGTGCATTGAGCACGACGTTCTGCTGCTGCGCGTTCTGATAGGTGAACGAACTGAACGTCGCCTTCACCGTCGGCCGATCGCCGAGGTTGATGTCGGCAAAGCTGATCGTGCCGGACGCAGTATCGATGGCGGAACTGCCGGTGAGATGGGACCGCTCGGTCAGCAAACTGTCGGCCGTGATGACCACCGGCGGCTGATTGATATGCGGGAGCGCATTCGGGACGGCCGCCGCCGTGGAGGCAGACGTCCCGCTGATCAGGGTTGTCGGGCTGACGGTCAAAACCACCGCCGTCGGCGTCACTCCATTCGGCCATGGCGCCATTGGAAATGTTTGCGGGATCAGCGTGTCGGTAAAATGAGTGAACGTCTGAGGATTCGTATTCGAGAATTTCAGGGTGAAGACATCGGTGATGAGCTTTTGCAGCTCGGGCGACAACGGCGAGTCCGAGAAGCTCACATTGTTGTTGCTGATGTGCACCTGCTGCCCGGCCTTATCGACAATCGCGATCGGAGCCAGCGTGTTCTTGTCGAACAGGATGTAGGAGCCCGTGGTGCCGTCCGGCTCGACCAGAACCTGGAATTTCGCCTCGGGCGTGCCGTTCTGGCCGGGAACGTCGAAGTCGATCTCGACCAGCACCGCGGTGCCGCGGATGCCCATGGTCGCGACCGGCGTGTCGATCTTCATGTCGCCATGCTTGGCGGTCTGGCCGGCGACAAACGAGATCGTTCCGCCACCAGGCTGATCAGCGAGGAATTGTCCGACCCGTTGGGGTCGTAGACCATTTCGTTGAGCACCATGCGCGCATTCGCCGACAGGCCGAACACGGTGCCGTCGATGAAGGTGACGCCGAGCGTCGAACCGGAGCCGGACTGGACCACGTCGCCTTTTTCGACATTGTCGCCGTGGTTCAGGATGATCGAGACGCCGTTACGGATCGCGGTCGCGGTGCCGACGAGCTTGGTGACGTGTCCGATCACCTTGCCGGCGCCGGCGCTGCCATCGGCCTGCGCAAATTGGACATGGCCGGCCAGCGCGTTGATGACGTCGCCGGTGAGGTGGGCGCCGTCGGGCGACGCCAGCGCGGCGCGCTTTTCGCCCTTGAAGTAATCCTGCACGACCAGCTCGTGGTCGTCCCTGGAGAGGATCAGGTCGACGCCGGACCGCTTGAAGTCGCCGTGGAACAGTAAATCCGCGTCCGGAACGATGATGGCGTCCGACGGCGCGTGCGTGGACATCGAATCGACATGAAGACGGGCACCGGGATGAACACCCGAACCGTCGATATGCAGCTTGGAATCGAATTTGCCGACGAAATTCAATTAGCCACCGCAATATGGTTAATAATTATATAATATTTCGCAGTCTAAGCTTGCATATCACCGGCGCGTGCGTTGCGAAACCATCTATTTGATTGAACAATTGTATTCGGCAGAACCACGACGCGATGTCTGATCTGCCGATTGCTCAGATTCCAGGATATTCAGCTTCCCGGTCGAAGTATATTGACGTTACGGAACCCGTCATTCCGGCCCGCCGATGTATTCCCGAGTAATAAACCTCGTGCCAATACTTGCAGTATCTTTCCCCTACAGCCCGTTGCAGGATTCTGCGTCAATGGCAGCGCCAAAACTGTGTTCCGGATAACAAATGGAACCATTCCGGCGAATTAGCCATATCGTGCGGAAATTGCCACAAGTCACAACAATCGAACGTCCTTTTCGGCCCCGCGAGGGGATTTTGGTCCTCGGGGCGGCGATGCATAAAATTTTCAGCAAAATGGCGAGACGGATTTCAACCTGTTTCGTGCTTTTCGGCCCGGCGCAACCGGCCTTAAGCAGAGTAAAAGCCCCGCCGCCCATCATCCCCGACGAAACGATCCGGTCACGAGCTGGCTAATCAGCCTCGCCGATGCCCGGACATGGGGCGTCAGATGGGGATTCTCGGTCGCAGGCACGGATGGCGTGCCGTCATACTCGCATGGGGCATGGTCTGGTTCGCGCCGGCGGCTGACCTCCGGGCCGGCACGCTGGATAGCGCCGGAACACCGGAAGTCATCGACCGATCGGCCGAGCCGTTCGGACTATCCGCCTCCGTCCTGTCCGCGGGGGCCTTGCGGGAAAAATGGCGCGGCGTCGCGCGCAAGCTCGACGACGAAGGGGTGCAACTGGCGCTTTGCGATGGAGACCGCGAGCGCTGCGTGTCTCCGGCCGCGCTGCAATTGCTCGCGATGGTCGACAATGCGAGAGTCCGCGACGGCCGCGCCCGCCTCGGCGAGATCAATCGCGCGATCAATCTTGCGATCCGCCCGATGAGCGATCTTGCTCAATATGGCGAGATCGACGTCTGGAGTTCACCGCTGGCCACCTTCGCGCATGGCGCCGGCGATTGCGAAGACTATGCGATCGCAAAGTTCGTCGCCTTGCGTCTGGCCGGCGTCGCCCCCGGCGATCTGCGGATCGTGATCATGCACGACACCATCCGCGGCGAGGACCATGCCGTTGCCGCCGCGCGGCTGGGTGGGCATTGGCTGACGCTGGATAATCGCCGGATGGCGATGATCGAGGACGCGCAGGTCAGGAACTACCGGCCGACCTTTGTGATCGATCAATACGGCATCATGCAGTATGTCGATGCGCCGCTGCTGGCTGGCCTGCCGGGCTCGGCTCCTGCCCCGGCGAATCTTGCTCCGACGGATCTCGCTCGGTCGGCCACGCTGAATGCCGAGCCCGGCTTGATCTCACCTTTCAACTGAAACGTTTCCGTCTGCGATCGGATCGGCACGGCCCCGTTTCATTGAACGTCCGTCGTCGCATCGGGATTACGGCGGTAGCCAATTTTTTCATGGCCAATGGCGTTCCTGAGCGCCGGGATAATTCGACCAGCGGTCATTCAAAAGGCCGATGCAACGAATAGACACATATCGTCGTTAAGTCGTCATTTTGACCGGTTCCCGCCCACACAACAAGCATCGGGCGGCCCATTTGACTTGGGCCGATCTCTCGTTCTACTAACATGGGTCAGCTTGTCCGGGCTGAATGATCGCGCACGCGAGAGCAGTAGCGAGCACAGTATGAATGGCTATTTTAGACGCCAACTTGCGGATTACGTTGAATATCATCGCGATCCCTGGAACTGCGCGATGCACGTCTTCGGCATCGTATTCTTGTTTCTGGCCGCGGTTCTCCCCCTCAGCACGTGGACCGTCCATCCATTTGGCGTGCAGACCACCGCGGCGACGATTTCGGTTGTGCCGGTCCTGATCTACTGGCTGCTGCTCGATACCGCGCTCGGAACAGCCATCCTCGGCGCTGCCGTGCTGTTGCTGGTAGCCGCAGCGACAATCGTGAGCCATTCGAGCGCTGCCACCATGTGGTCGATTACCGGCATCTTGATTGTCGTCGGCTTCGCCGTGCAGACTATCGGACATCAGGTGTTCGAACGCCGAAAGCCGGCGCTGCTGGACAATCCGCCTCATTTGCTGCTCGGACCGACATTCGTGATGGCGAAACTGTTCATCGCGCTCGGCTTCCGGCATGATCTCGCCGCGATCATCCAACAGGTTCCGCAACAGGCACAGCAAAGCTCTTCGCTTTATCCCGGGGAACGCCAGGGCGAGGCGCATCCGCACTCATGACACGGATACTTGTCACTGGCGGCACCGGCTTCATCGGACAGCATCTGGTAGCGACGCTCGCGGCGCAGGGCCAACGGGTGCGGGTTCTCGATCTGCGGCCGCCGGGGCGCGCCTTGCCGGACGTGCACTATGTCGAAGGCTCGGTGCTTGATCCGGACCTCGTGGATCACGCGTTGGAGGGCGTCGAGCAGGTTTATCACCTCGCAGGCCTGCCCGGCATGTGGACGCCGCGCAAGAAGGATTTCCAAGCCGTCAATTGCGACGGCACACAGATCGTCATCGCGGCCGCGCGCAAGCGAGGCGTTGCACGGTTCCTGCACTGCTCGACGGAATCGATTCTTTTCCATCCTTCGCCCTCGGAAAATGCCGTTGCGGAAAACGCCTCGCTGTCAGCCAACGACATGCCGGGCCCGTATACGCGCTCGAAATTGCTCGCGGAGAAGCTGGCGGCGCAAGCCGCGGCGTCCGGTTTTCCGGTGATCATCGGCTGTCCGACGATGCCGATCGGACCTCATGATCACAGCCTCACTCCGCCAGCGGCCATGCTCCGGCACTTTCTCGGCGAGCGTCTTCAATTGTATCTCGACTTTATCGTCAACCTCGTCGACGTGCGCGATGCCGCGGCGGGGTTGGTTCTCGCCATGGAACATGGACAGGTTGGACATCGCTATATTCTCGGCGGCGAAAGCATTCCGCTGAAGAAAGTTCTTCAGCTGATGGCGGCAATCAGCGGCCGCCGCAGTCTGTTGATTCCGGTTTCCGGCCGCGCCTCGCGAATGACCACCGCTGTAATGGAGTTCGTCGCCGATCACGTGACCGGCCGTCCTCCCTCCGGCACCGTCGAGGGAGTCCGGATCGCGTTGCGGGCGCGAGCACTGTCGATCGAAAAGGCGCAGCGCGAACTCGGCTACACGCCCCGGCCGATCGAGCCCGCATTGCGGGATACCATTGCTTTTCTGCTCGGTGCCGGCGGCCATCCCGAGGGATTTGGTCCAGGCCAGATCAATCCAGGTCTTAATCCAGGTCAGTCCTCGGCGTATTCAACGGTCTCGCCGGAGTTGCCAGGTTGATGCAATCCGGTCATATATCCTGAGACATGCTTGATAAACTGCACCCATTTCTAGCCTTCTTCTGGAGTGGCTGGACCGCCACCTGGCCCACGCAATTGCTGGCGCTGATCTGGCTCGCATGGCTTGTGAGCTGGGGGGTGGGATCGTTCTTTTCCGGCCGAACGGAAAAGCACGTCATGACCTGGGACTCGCGGGCCTATCGCCTGCCCATACTCGTGGGCGCCGTGCTGCTGACGCCCTGGACCGCCCAGGTCCTCGGGGAACAGCCGCTCTGGAATGTCGGCAAGGGCGGTACCTACCTGCTGGCGGCTCTGACCCTCGCAGGTACGCTGTTCACCTGGTGGGCGCGAATTCATCTCGGACGCTTCTGGTCGAACGCGATCACGCGCAAGGAAGGCCACCGGGTCATCGACACCGGCCCCTACGGGCTGGTTCGTCACCCGATCTATACCGGGCTGATCGGCGCCATGCTGGCGACGGGCATCGCGGTCGGAACGATCACCGCACTGCTCGGCACGCTGCTGATCACGTTCGGGCTTTGGCAGAAGGCCCGGATGGAAGAAGGCTTTCTGACAACGGAACTCGGTGCGGATGCCTACGGTCCTTACTGCCGCCGCGTTCCAATGCTGATCCCGTTCCTGCCGCAACGCTGAACACCTGCCGCGAACGCCGCTGATCCGCGATATCAGCGCTTAGCGGGCGACTGTCGCGAGACCTCGGCGATCGGCACCAGATGGCGCGGCACGACGATGCGCTCGCCGGGTACCAGCGGCCCGCTCTCCGTCAGCCCCTTGTTGGCCTGGGTGAGCGACCACAGCGGCACATGGTAAAGCCCCGCGATCGTTTGCAACGTATCGCCCGGACGGGCGAACACCGGCATGCCGCTGTCCCACAACTCGATGTCGTTACCGGGTGGAACGACATAGTTGAGCGGCACCGCCTCGCCTCCGGCTTTCGCCGGCGTCGTCGCCAGCTGCAGGATCTTGGCGATCACTTGGTCGTGGACGCCGTCCATCTTGTCGATATTGACGTGGTAGACTTCGTCGTGCTGCGAAAGATCGAAGCTTGCAAAGTGCCCCTGATAACCTTGTGCCGTTTTGATGTGGCTGCCACCGAGGACGTCTTTCGACAGGAAGATGTTGATGCAGCGCTCGATATTGAGCGGCACGGGGGGGCTGATTTGGGGCGGCTCGATCATGACTGCAAGGCTGACCGAGATGCCCTCGGCCTGCAGCATTTCCGAAAACTTCAGCACGCAAAATCCGCCCATCGAATGCCCGATCAGGATGATCAGGGCGGGATCCTCGCGATACTTGCGGATCGCGTTCTCGGCGATCAGGCGGCAAATCGTGAACTCGTTGACATCGGCCGGGATGCCGGCCTTTTCGATCCGCTCCGCCAGATGGTCCATCCCGCGCGAAAAGATCGGACCGAGCGCGCCGCGGAACAGGTAGGCGCGCATGTGCGGCGAAGGCGGCGGGGTGGCGACGGGCGGCGATGTCGCAGCCACGCTCGGCGTTGCGACCGGATTTGCCGCCGCCGGATCGGAGCTGAAAAAGAGGAGGCACGCGGAAAGCATTGCCCCGGCAGTGATCGTTGCAATTCGAGGTGGCTTGATCATGCACTCCCGCTCGTGCCCGGCCCGCCGGAGCCTTTTCCGTTCCGATGGAATCGGAACGGAGGCTCTATGTCTTTATTTGACGCGTTTTCTTGACGCGAACCGGTATCCACTTCGCTGGAAAACGCTCTAAAGCGAGATGGCTCTTCGTTGAATCGCCATCTCGCTCTATCTTTTTGTTTAAGCATGATCTTTTCGGAAAACCGGTACCCACTTTTCCGGATCATGCTTTAGCGTGCGAATAATTCTAGCGCCTTTTCCGCTCCGATTGAATCGGAACGGAGGCTTCCGGCCCCAAAAGCCGAGGCCGGCCATCTGGCACCAGATGCTGGATGGCCGTCGAATTTGCGGAATCTGAGGCGCGCTGGCGCGGGCGCGGAACCAGCCGGGTTATTGCGCCGCAGCCGGCGCCGCGGCAGAACGCTGCCTGGTCGCGCCTGGTTCCAGCTGCTTCTGCGTCGCAGATGTTCCTCGCGCGCGGCTGAAGACGACCGCGTCGATGGCGCCGATGACCTTCTGCTGCATGGCCAGGTCCTTGTCGATGGTGAGGTGCCCGACACCCATTCTGCCGACGTCGACATTCTCCAGCGCGCCGTGAAACTGGCTGGTCTTCCCGACCTGCGTGCCGGCTCCATTGGAAACATAGAAATTCAAATAACGCCCGACATGTCCGGCAACGCTCGTCTGGAAGACCGAATCGAGGCCGATGGCAAGCGTGACGGGAGCGCCAAGCTGGTCGAGGCGAGCCGCCATGTTAGGCAGCACCGTCGCGCCGGAGGAGTGCCCGACCAGAATGATGGTTCTCGCCCGCCCGCTCCGGTATTCTGCGGCGGCTTCCTGGGCGAGGGATTCCCAGGAGAGATAATTGTCTACGGTTGCGTTGATACCCTGCTGGCGCAGCCTCGCCGCGATATCGTCCAGACCCAGGGAAAAGATATTGAGCACGCCGCGCAGGAGATAAACATGCGCATCCGATGCCGCCGCCTTTGCCGGATTGGCGGCGAGCGGAAGTAACAGCAGCGCCAGGGTTATCGCGGTCGCCCGCAGCGGGCGCGACCGGCGCCGGAACCGGGTCGAGATCCAATCGACAAGCCCCGCATAGTTGCCATCTGGCTTCATAAGGTCCTCTTGAAGACGTTCCGATTGTTGCATCGCCAAACGGTAGTAGCCTGACGCCTGCATCCGCAACAGCGGGCAGGAAGGCAATTAACCAATTTTATCACCAGTGCGTGTCTCTGTAGCAACACCCTCGACGGGTCCCGAGGGAGCGTTGGTGACGTTCACTGAATATTGAAGTCGCAGAGACCGCAGAGACCCATGAAATGCCCGCGGTGTGTCATGTGCATCGATGTTACGAAACCATCACTTCCGCTTTACCTCGGATAGGCGTCCCCTAGCTCCCCTCTCCGACCAGCACGAACGGCGCCCAGTTCGACGGATCGGCGTTGTGCAGGGATGAATGGTCAGCAATCAGGGCTCGCATCGATCGGCGCAGCGCTTCGGCACGACCGATCTGCGGACTTTTGGCCAGTTCCGCGAAAGCACCCGTCGTCAGCTTGACAGCGGCTTCGGAATCCACCGGCCAGTGCGACACCAGTAGCGAGCGTGCGCCCGCATAGAAGAAAGCACGCGCGAGACCGGAAAGGCCTTCCGCGCCAGGCTTGTCTCCCGCGGCGGTATTGCACGCCGACAACACCGC
>JAJYAH010000199.1 GCA_021779635.1 Pseudomonadota bacterium
CATTATGAAACCAGACGCTCTAAATCGCAATCCAGTTTAATGATGCAACCATTGGAGGCAATCGTGCGGCTCGCAAACAAGACGGCGTTCATTACCGGCGGCAACAGCGGCATCGGGCTTGCGACCGCGAGGCTGTTCGTGGCCGAGGGCGCGAAGGTCGCCATCACCGGGCGAAATCAGGCGACGCTCGAGGCCGCGGCGAAGGAACTGGGGCCGAACGCGGTCGCGCTGGTCGCCGACGCCACCGATATCGCGGCGACCGAACGGGCGATCCAGCGCACGGTCGAAAAATTCGGCAAGCTCGACATTGTATTCGCCAATGCCGGCATCCCCGGCAATACGCCGATCGGAACCACCACGCTTCCTGCATTTGAAACCGTCATCCGGACCAACATCACGTCGGTTTTCTTCACCGTGCAATCGGCCGCGCCTCATCTCAATGACGGGGCGTCGATTATATTGAATGGCTCGGTCATCTCCGTGCTCGGCAATCCCGGCTATTCCGCCTATGCCGCGAGCAAGGCCGGCGTGCGCGCGATGGCGCGGGTGATGGCGTCGGAACTTTCGCCGCGGGGGATCAGGGTCAATGTGGTGGCACCAGGTGCGGCACGCACGCCGATCTGGAATGGGGCTGCGCCCACCGCCGAAGCCTTCGCGGCACTCGACAAGCGAATTTCCCGCACCATTCCGCTCGGGCGGCTCGGCGAGGCCGAGGAAGTCGCCAAGACGGTGCTGTTCCTCGCTTCGGACGATGCGTCAAATATTCAAGGCGCTGAGATCTTTGTCGATGGCGGCTCGACCGGTTCCCCGGCCGGCGCGCCGATCTATCGCGGATAACCGGAGCTTCGAGATCATCCATCAAGCGCCCGCCGCCCTGGCTCGGCGACGGCGGGCGGTGTTTTATTTCAGTTACGCCGCGTGCAGATTGGTCGCCGCCTGCAACGCCCCGGCCAGCGCTTTCTCGCGATGTTCCGGTCCGACCTGGATTCCGTCGGCGGAAATAAATTCGGGGTTGGCAACCCCGATGAAGCCGAACACCCAGCGCAGATAGGTTTCCAGATGCTCGCCGACCGCCGCCGGCGTGCCGGCGCCGTAGAAGCCGCCGCGCGAGATCGCGATGATGACACGCTTGTTGCCGGCGAGACCCTCCGCGCCCTGCGCGCCGTACTTAAAGGTCTTGCCGGCGACCACGATGCGGTCGATCCAGGCCTTGAGCTGGCTCGGAATCGTGAAATTGTACATGGGCGCGCCGAGCACCACGATGTCGGCGGCCAGAAATTCGCTCAATACCGCTTGACCTGCGGCGAGGTCCTGCTGGAGTGCAGCTTCGGGCGCAGCACCTTGCCCGGCGGCAAGATGGGAACCCGATAAATGGGCCAACGGCGTCAGCGTGAGATCGCGATAGATGACTTCGAGGCCGGGGGTCGCTTTAACCAGACGGTCCACGATGGCGGCGGAGACCTGGCGGCTGACGGAGTGGGGGCCGAGGACGCTGGAATCGATATGCAGGAGTTTCATGAGGGTCACCCTTGGTATATGTTTGTAACTGAGACTATATGAGTGACTGTCCGCGAACCCCGCAAGAACGCACATTTTTGACACCCGAGCACACCGTTGAAACCTGAGCACATCGAAGTGCCTGTCCTGCCGCCCAACGCTCACCTCAACAGCGACTGCCGCGGCGTCGCCTCGGTGCTCGCGCGGGTCGGCGACAAATGGAGCGTGTTTGTCATCATGCTGCTCGGCGGCGGCCCGCGCCGCTTCAACGAAATCAAGCGCATGGTCGGCGGCATCTCGCAGCGAATGCTGACCCTGACGCTGCGCGGGTTGGAGCGGGATGGTCTCGTCACGCGGACGGTATTCCCGACCATTCCGCCGCGCGTTGACTACGAGCTGACCGATCTCGGACGCGGCCTCTCGAAGCCGGTGGAAGCGCTGGGCAGGTGGGCGCGCGAGCACCAGCCGGAAATCGAAAGCGCACGGGCGCGCTTCGACGGCCGCAACGAGGATCTTTGATCCGCCGTTTATCGGGATCACCTGCTCAGATCAGCGACACCAGACCGCCGCCATGGCGCTCCAGCCGACCGGCGAGTTCAAGCTCGAGCAGCACGGTGCGCACGATGGCGGGCGAGGTTCCGGCCATCCGGATCAGATCGTCGATCAGGACCGGGCTTGGTCCGAGCAGATCGACGATCCGCGCGCGATCGCTGGCCGCGGGGTCGATATCCAGCGGCTCACCGTTGTCCGGCTCGCGGAGTTCGATCGGCCGCCCCATGATCGGCTCGACCGCGTTGATCACGTCCGATGCTTCGGTGGTCAGCGTCGCGCCCTGTTTGATCAGATCGTTGGTGCCGGCGGCGCGCGGATCGAGCGGCGAGCCCGGTACGGCGAATACCTCGCGGCCCTGTTCGGCGGCGATCCGTGCCGTGATCAGCGATCCCGATCGATGGGCGGCCTCGACCACGACGACCCGAGGGCTGCACCTGAGATCAGCCGGTTGCGCCGTGGAAAATCGCGGGCGCGCGGCACATGGCCGAGCGGCATTTCCGAAATCGCAGCACCACCGCTGCCGAGGATGGCTGCCAGCAGGTCTTCGTGCTCGGGCGGATAGATCTTGTCGTGACCGCCGGCCAGCACCGCCACGGTGCCGCTGGCGAGACTGGCCCGATGCGCCGATTGATCGATGCCGCGCGCCAGCCCCGAGGCGATGACAAAACCGGCCTCGCCGAGATCGCGCGCCAGCGTGCCGGCGAATTTGAGGCCGGCGCCGGATGCGTTGCGCGAACCGACGATCGCGATGGTGGGCCGCATCAGCACGTCCATGGCGCCGCGCACGCCGAGCAGGGGAGGCGCGTCGTCAAGCACCGCGAGCCGCGGCGGATAACCGGCTTCGCCCGGCGCGACCAGGCTGACGCCGAGCGTCCGGCTGGCGGCGAGTTCGACGCGCGCATCGGCCTCGCTGCAGATCCGGCCCGGCCGTGTCGCGCCGCCGCGCCGCGCCAGATCGGGCAGGCGTTCGAGCGCTGCGCGCGCGCTGCCGAAATGATTTACCAGCGAGCGGAAGGTGTGAGGCCCGACGCGATCGGAACGGATCAGCCGCAGCCAGTCGATCCGCTGCTCGTCGGTGAGATTTATGGTTGTTGAGGCCTTGGTGTCCACGCTTTCCCCCGCGGGGCAGAATGGATCAATGCGAGGGGGCGGGGAAGGGGGGTAGAGAACTGGAGCCCCTTACTTCTGCCCGATCCGTCCCTCGGTTCCCGCCTGCAACCGCGCGATGTTAGCGCGGTGCATGTAGAACAGCAGCAGGGTCAGCACGATAAACAATGAGGCCAGCGCGAGATGGCCGAACCACCACAGGAAAATCGGCGTGACGACACTCGCAACCAGCGCTGAGAGTGACGAGTAGCGGGTGGCCGCCGCGGTTGCGATCCAGAGCACGCAAAACAGTACCGCGGCCGGCCAGAACAATCCGATCAGCACACCGATATAGACCGCGACGCCCTTGCCGCCCTTGAACTTGAGCCAGACCGGAAACAGATGGCCGAGAAAGGCGCCCAATGCCGCCAGCATCGCAGCATTCGGTCCGCCGTAATAGCCTGCGATCAGCACCGCCAGCGTGCCCTTCAGCATGTCGCAGATCAGGGTCGCCGCCGCGAGGCCCTTGCGCCCGGTGCGCAGCACGTTGGTGGCGCCGATATTGCCGGAGCCGATCGAGCGAAGATCCGGCGTGCCGGCGAGCCGCGTCAGGATCAGCCCGAATGGAATCGAGCCGAGCAGATAGCCGATGATGAACGCCACCGGCAGCAAGGCTTCAGGTGACATCGCAGCACCTTCCGTCGCTGGAAAACGTTTTAGACATGTTCGTACACCGTGCGTCCGCCGACGATGGTGCGCGCGACGCGGCCCGAGAAGCGCGCTTCGTCGAACGGCGTGTTCTTGCATTGCGACTTGAGATCGGCGGGATCGAGTACCCACGGCGTATCGGCATCGATCACGATCACGTCGGCGGGCGAGCCGGCGCGCAGCGAACCGCCGGGCAGGCCCAGGAGTTCGGCCGGGCGCGTCGACATCGCGCGGATCAGGGTCTTGAAGTCCATCTCGCCATTATGGATCAGCCGCAGCGCCGCCGGCAGCATGGTCTCCAGGCCGATCGCGCCGGAGGCGGCTTCCGCAAACGGCAGCCGCTTGACCTCGACGTCCTGCGGATTGTGGTCGGACATCACGACGTCGATCAGCCCGGAGGCGACCGCGGCAACCAATGCCATGCGGTCGTCCTCGGTGCGCAGCGGCGGCGAGAGTTTCAGGAAGGTCCGGTACGGGCCGATGTCGTTTTCGTTCAGCGTCACATGGTTGATCGAGACCGAAGCGCTGACCCTCAGCCCGGCGTCGCGGGCACGCTTGAGAATTTCCAGCGATTCGATGCAGGTCAGCGACGCGGCGTGGTAGCGGCCGCCGGTCAGCGCGACGAGGCGCATGTCGCGTTCCAGCATCACGGCTTCGGCGGCATTGGGGATGCCGGCCAGCCCCAGCCGGGTGGCGAACTCGCCTTCGTTCATGACGCCTTCGCCGACCAGATGGGGATCCTCGGTGTGGTGCACGATCAGCGCGTCGAAATCGCGGGCATAGGTCAGCGTCCGCCGCATCACCTGGGCGTTGGTGACGCTGCGGTCGCCATCGGTGAACGCCAGCGCGCCTGCGGCCTTCAACAGGCCGATCTCGGTCATCTCCTGGCCGCGCATGCCCTTGGTCAGCGCCGCCATCGGATGGATGTTGACGATGGCGGTGTCGCGGGCGCGACGCAGGACAAAATCCACCGTCGCCGAATTGTCGATCACCGGCGAGGTATCGGGCTGGCAGATGATGGTGGTGATGCCGCCGGCGGCCGCGGCCTGGCTTGCGGATGCGAATGTCTCGCGGTGGCTGGCGCCGGGCTCGCCGACAAAGGCGCGCATGTCGATCAGGCCCGGGGCCACGATCTTGCCGGTGCAGTTGATGATGTCGGTGCCCTCGGGCACCCCGGCAGCGCCGATGCCGCGCCGGCTCTCGCGGATGGTGCCGTCGGCGATCAAGACGTCGCCGATGCCGTCGAAATCGCGCGACGGATCGATCAGTCGGGCGTTGGCGAGCAGGATCGGGCGGCGGTCGGTCAGCATGATGTCACGCGTTCGGCAGGTTGCGGGCGAGCGCTTCGAGCACCGCCATCCGCACCGCCACTCCCATTTCCACCTGCTCGCGGATCAGCGATTGCGCGCCGTCGGCGACAATCGAGTCGATCTCGACGCCGCGATTCATCGGTCCCGGATGCATCACCAGCGCGTCGGGCTTGGCGTAGGCGAGCTTCTTCTGGTCGAGGCCGAAATAATGAAAGTATTCCTGGGTCGACGGCACGAACGAGCCGTTCATGCGCTCGCGCTGCAGCCGCAGCATCATGACAATGTCGGCGCCGTCGAGGCCCTCGCGCATGTCGCGGGCCACCTCGACGCCCATCCGCTCGATGCCGCGCGGCAGCAGCGTGGAGGGCGCCACCACGCGGACGCGGGCGCCCATGATGTTGAGCAAGAGGATATTGGAGCGCGCCACCCGCGAATGCATCACGTCGCCGCAGATCGCGATCACCAGGCCTTCGAGCCGGCCCTTGTTGCGGCGGATGGTGAGCGCATCGAGCAGCGCCTGGGTCGGATGTTCGTGGGCGCCGTCGCCGGCATTGACCACCGAGCCGTCGACCTTGCGCGCCAGCAATTCGACCGCGCCCGAGGCGTGGTGCCTCACCACCAGAATGTCCGGGTGCATGGCGTTCAACGTCACGGCCGTGTCGATCAGGGTTTCACCCTTGCGCATCGACGACGACGACACCGACATGTTCATCACGTCGGCGCCGAGCCGCTTGCCGGCGATTTCGAACGAGGACTGGGTCCGGGTCGAGGCCTCGAAGAAAAGGTTGACCTGGGTGCGGCCGCGCAACGAGGTGCGCTTCTTGTCGACCTGGCGGTTGAGTTCGACATACTCCTCGGAGAGGTCGAGCAGGCCGGTAATGTCGGCCGCGGAAAGGCCCTCGATTCCCAGCAGATGCCGGTGACCGAGGACGAAGGTCGATTTCGATGCAGGGGTCATTAAAACCAGAGCTATAGGCAGAGATGGCGGGCGGGGCAAGGGCGAACAGCGCGCTCGCGAGTTATCCCCCGGTCTGTCGGAAGCAGGGTAAACGCTGACGCCGCAAAGTCGCCGCGATTGGACCGCCAACCATCTGACATGCGCAGTTTGAAATCGTTTGCACCGATCCTGTTAACGTCAATGGCGCTTGCGAGCCCGGCCGGCGCGCAGGCCTTGCCCGGCGGTTTCGTGTTCCTCCGCGACATTGATCCCACCATCCTTCAGGATATCCGTTACGCCGGGCCGAACAATTTCGTCGGCCGCAGGCTTGCGGGTTACGATGCTGCCGAATGCGTGGTGAAACGTGACGTCGGAATGGCGCTCAAACGCATCCAGCAGGAACTGACGTCACAAAAACTGTCGCTGAAAATGCTGGATTGCTATCGCCCGGCGCGCGCGGTGCACGACATGGTGGTGTGGGCGCGGAACGGCCGGGAGACGCCGGCCGAGCGCCGCTACAATCCTGGATTCAGCAAAGCCGACCTGTTCCGGCTGGACTACATCGCCGAGCATTCAGGCCATTCCACGGGTGCTGCGGTCGACCTCACGCTGGTCGATTTGAAGGCCGACGATTCGCCGGCTTTCGATCCCAACAGGACCTATGCCGATTGCATGGCACCTGCCGACGCCCGCGCACCGGAAGGCAGCGTCGATATGGGGACCGGCTACGATTGCTCCGACCCCAGGGCGCATACGTCGGCGCTATCCATCACGGCGGTGCAACGGCGCTGGCGCAACCTGCTGGTGTCCGTCATGGGCCGGCAAGGCTTTGTGAACTATTCGAAGGAGTGGTGGCACTTTTCACTGCCGGGCGCGGGCTGGGCGGCCTATGATTTCCCGATCACCGCGCGCCACAATTGATTCTGCCGAATTCCGACCGTGAGGAACGGCCCATGACCCCTTCATCCGCGACCCATGAGGTGCTCAACCAGTCGCCGCCGTTCGAGGACGTCGATCTGTTTGGGCTTGACCGGCCGCTGGCCGAGGCGGTTGCCGCCAATGGCGGTGCCACGGCCGAAAAGGAATTGTCCGAATTCGGGCAGCATTGGGGGTCGGCTGCGATGGCGGCGCGGGGGCGGGTGGCCAACGAGAACACGCCCAAGCTGCGGACGTTCGATGCGCGCGGCAACCGGCGCGACGAAGTCGAGTTTCATCCGGCCTATCACGAGCTGATGGCGCGCAGCGCCCACGCCGGTGTCCACAATTCGACCTGGAACGCGGAGGGCAAGCCGGCCGGCGGTGCCGCGGAAGTCGTGCGCGCCGCGAAATTCTATATGGCGGCCCAGGTCGAGACCGGTCACCTGTGTCCGATCACCATGACGCGTGCCTCGGTCGCGGCTTTGGCCGCAGCGCCGGATCTGCTGGCGAAGGCGATGCCTGTCATAGGCACGCGCGCC
This sequence comes from Pseudomonadota bacterium, assembly GCA_021779635.1. The sequence goes on from JAJYAH010000199.1 coordinate 7,548, forward strand.
TACGATCCGAGCTTTGCGCCGTGGTGGACCAAGCGCGGCATGACGCTGGGCATGGGCATGACCGAGAAGCAGGGCGGCACCGACGTGCGCAGCAACATGACGCGTGCGGAGCGCGACGGCGCTGGCTATCGCATCACCGGGCACAAATGGTTCATGTCGGCGCCGATGTGCGACGCGTTTCTGGTGCTGGCACAGGCGGATGAAGGGCTGACATGCTTCTTCATGCCGCGCTTTGTGCCGGATGGTTCGGTCAACACCATTCAGTTTCAGCGGCTGAAGGACAAGCTCGGCAACCGCTCCAATGCCTCCTCCGAAGTCGAGTTCGCCGGCGCCTATGCCGAGCGCGTCGGCGACGAGGGCAAGGGCATTCGCACCATCATCCAGATGGTGCAGTTGACGCGGCAGGACTGCGCGATCGCCTCCGCCGGGTTGATGCGGTCCGGCCTGGCGCACGCGCTGCATCACGCCCGCTATCGCAGCGTGTTCCAGAAGCATCTTGCCGATCAGCCGCTGATGCAGGCCGTGCTTGCCGACATGGCGCTGCATGTCGAAGCCTCGATCGCGCTGGTGATGCGGCTGTGCCATTCGTTCGACCGCGCCCCCGATGATCCGAACGAAGCGGCGTTTATGCGGCTATTGACGCCCGCCATCAAATATTGGGTATGCAAGAGCGCGCCCGGATTTCTCTATGAGGCGATGGAGTGCCTCGGCGGCAACGGCTATGTGGAGGAGGGCATCCTGGCGCGGCATTACCGGGAGTCGCCGGTCAATGCGATCTGGGAAGGCTCGGGCAATGTGATGTGCCTCGACGTGCTGCGGGCGTTGTCGCGCGAGGCGGAAGCGGCCTCGGCGGTGTTGCAGGGCCTCGCCGGAGAAGCCAGCGGACTGCCTGGTGCTGCCGACGCGATGGCGTTCATCGGCAAGGCGTTCCGCCGGCCGGACAGCGAACGGCTGGCGCGGCTGGCGGTCGAGAAGCTGGCGCTGCTGGCCGCTGCGGCCGCGCTCAACAAGGTCTCGCCGCATCATGCGGAATTGTTCGCAAGCACGCGGCTGGCTGGAAATCACGCCAGCATGTACGGCGCCGTCGATCTTGGCAACGACGACATCGGGGACCTGCTGGAGCGGGCGCTGCCGTGATGTCCGTTCAACCTTGAAAGCCAGTTGATGGACTCCATCGAAATACCCGGCGACCCGGTCGCGCCTGCGCCGGTCATCCCAAGCCGGCCGGCGCCGCGTGTCTGGAAATTCTGGGGCACGGCCGCGTGGGGTTTGTTCATCTTCGCCGCGATGTTCATCGGACAGATCGCTGTGGTCGCCTGGTTCCTCGTTCAGCAGGAAGGACCGATGGATCGCGCCGCCGTTCTCCGCGTCGCTGGCAACGGTTTGGTGATCTCACTCTCCGTGATCCTGGAGTTGCCCACCGTTCTCGCCGCGCTATGGCTCGCCATCCGTCTGTCGCGCACGCCGTTCGCCGATTACCTCGCGTTGCGCTGGACCTCATGGACCAATGCTCTGATCGGGGTCGCCTCTTTCCTGGCTTTGGTTTTGGGATGGGAGGCGCTGTCACAGGTCATAGGGCACGATAGTTCGCCCGGCTTCATGGTCGATGTGTTGAAATCGGCGCATGCGGGCGGTGCGTTATGGCTGCTCGTAATCGCATTTGCCGTCGCCGCACCGATGTCCGAAGAATTGCTGGTGCGCGGTTTTCTCTACCGCGGCTGGTCGGAAACGGCGCTGCGGCCCGGCGGCGCCATCCTGCTGTCGTCTCTGATATGGACGGCGATGCATCTACAATACGACCTGGACTGGTTTCCGTTCCTCGAGGTGTTCTCGATCGGCCTGTTGCTCGGCTATCTCCGCTATCGCAGCAACTCGATCTGGCTGACGATCATTCTGCATGGCCTCAACAATCTGGCCGCCGTGGTGCAGACGATGTGGCTGGCGGCGCCGAGTTGAGAAGGTCTGGCCACGAATGTGGCTTCACCTCTCCCTTCGGGAGAGGTCGGATTGCGAAGCAATCCGGGTGAGGGGTTGAGACCTAACGATAGATTGTAACCCCTCACCCGAACCCTCTCCCAACGGGAGAGGGGGGCTTTTTCTGCCGCAAGTGCATTGCTACGCCAAACGGGGTCAGCGGTCTCCGCGCAGCTTCGCCAGCCGATCCAGCGCGCCCTGCAGGATGAAGATCGCGGCGTGTTCGTCGATCACCTCGGCGCGC
>JAJYAH010000003.1 GCA_021779635.1 Pseudomonadota bacterium
CGCCTTCACGGCCGTGCTGACGGTGGCGATCACGCGGGCGCCGCCCCATTTCGCCAGTTGCACCGCATAGTGGCCGACCGCGCCGGCGCCGCCGGTAACCAGCACCGTCCGGCCCGCGACCGGCCCGTCGCCGAACAGGCAGCACCATGCCGTCATGCAGGGGATGCCCAGCGTGGCGCCGGCCGCAAAGGAAACATCATCCGGCAATGGCGTCACGAGCTGCTCGGCAAGCGAAATAGTTTCGGCCGCGGTGCCGAAGGCGCGGCCGTTGCGCTGTCCGTTGAAGAGCCAGACCCGTTGACCGACATGGAGGCGTGAGACCCCGTCGCCGACCTGGTCGACGATGCCGGCGCCATCGCTGTTGGGAATCACTCGGGGAAATTCCATGGCGCGATAGCTGCCGGCGCGACGGCCGACATCGGCGGGATTGACGCCGGAGGCCTCCAGCCGGACGCGAACCTCGCCCGGACCGGCCACCGGCGTCGGCATCTCGCCAAGGGTCAGCACCTCAGGCGCGGCACCGGTTCGCTCGTACCAGACGGCTTTCATTTCAGGCCGCCTTTGTTCAGAGCGTGCCCGGAAATGCGCCGCCATCGAGCAGGATGTTCTGTCCGGTGATGAAGCCCGCCTTGGCGCCGCAGAGAAACGCGCAGGCCTGCCCGAATTCCTCGGGATCGCCGAAGCGTCCGGCCGGATTGAGCTTGGCACGTTCCGCCAGCAACTGATCCACCGTGATGCCGCGCTTATCGGCGTCCATCTTCGAAACCGGGCCGCGCAGGCGATCGGTATCGAAAGGACCCGGCAACAACCCGTTGATGGTGACGTTGGCAATCACGGTCTTGCGCGAAATCCCTGCGACGAAGCCGGTGAGGCCGGTGCGCGCGCCATTGGACAATCCGAGCACCTCGATCGGCGCCTTCACCGCGGCGGACGTGATGTTGACGATGCGGCCGAATTTGCGCGCCATCATGCCGTCGACCGTCGCCTTGATCAGTTCGATCGGCGTCAGCATGTTGGCGTCGAGCGCCTTGATCCAGTCGTCGCGGGTCCAGTTGCGGAAATCGCCCGGCGGCGGGCCGCCGGCATTGTTGATCAGGATATCCGGGTCCGGACAGGCTTTCAGCGCGGCCTCGCGGCCGGCCGGCGTGGTGATGTCGCCGGCGACTTCCGTCACCGTGACGCCGGGATGGGCTTTGCGTATTTCGCTGGCTGTTTTTGCGAGCGCCTCGGCGCCGCGCGCGGTCACCGTGACATGCACGCCTTCGGCGGCCAGCGCCATGGCGCAGGCGCGGCCGAGGCCCTTGCTGGAGGCGCAAACGATGGCACGGCGGCCTTTGATCCCAAGATCCACAGTTTCACTCCCGTATGTCCGTTTCTTGAAGTCCGGTCCGGCCACTGTAGCCAACCCGGACGGCCCTGATAAGGGATGACGGCACGGCCGAAATGCATATCAGGGAAAGGATGCGGTGCCTGCGGCGACCAGCGCCCGGCCTTATATCCGCTGGTCTTTTTTCAGCCGGTCGATCGTGGCCGCGACCTCCGGCGGCAGCGATCGGAAGCCTCTTTGGCCGGCCGCCGACAAGAGCGGCCGCAGCTGCGAACCGTTCAGGAACGCCGGCTGGCGGTCGGGCGGAATGAGCTGATCGAAAACCAGTACCAGCGTGACGGCGACCAGGCCGAGGCGCAACGCCCCAAGCGCAGCACCAGCCAGGCGATCTCCGATCCCGGCGCCCGGCCCGATGGTCTCATCGAGCTCCATTCGCATCAGCTTGCCCAGCGCGATGCCGACGATCAGAAAAATTCCGAACAGCAGCAACGAATTCTGCGTCAGCGGCGAGTTGGCGTTGCCGCCGATCCGGGGAGACAGCAGCGACATCGCCCAGACCGCGATCGGCATCGCGATCAGATAGGCCAGTATCGTCACCGCGCTGCGCAGCAATCCGGCGTTGAAGCCGGTGACCACGGCAACAACCAATCCGATAGTGACCACGGCATCGAAGCTGTTCATGGGCAACCTTCGGGTGTCGGCTGTTGGTCAACAAACCGGGTTCGAGATCGCTAGAGCATGATCCGGAAAAGTGGGTACCGGTTTTCCGAAAAAGATCATGCTCGAACAGAAAGATAGAGCGAGATGGCGATTCGACGAAAAGCCATCTCGCTCTAGAATTGTCCGCTTCAATCAACGCGCGTCGCTACTGAACGGCCACATCTGACCTGAAGGATGATGGCTTTGAGTTGAATCGATTTCACCTCGCCCCGCTTGCGGGGAGAGGTCGGCGCGTAGCGCCGGGTGAGGGGGCTTATCCGCGAGTCCGAACTTGCGGAGAGGTCCCCTCACCCCGACCCTCTCCCCGCAAGCGAGGCGAGGGAGAAGGGGTCCCGCCGCCTCAATCTAGACTAGCTGCCCCAACCTCGCTCGCAAATCGGCGACGAACGGAGCGTCGCCCGCGAATTTGGGCTTTTCCAACATTCTGCTTCCGTTCCGCTTTTCACCACAGGACACGCCACGGTAGCCTCGCGGTGCGCAGGGAGTACGGGGGCGGCCGGATGCCGGAGTCGGGCGGGGCGCGGACGCGGGGCTATGCGGGGACTTGGCCCCCGCGCGAAGCCGTGCGGGCGGCCGGCATCGCCCCGCCAGGAGCCAACGCCTGGCCGGCATTCGTCGATAAATTACGCGAATGGGCGCGCGCCGAGGCAGGTGCCGGCCGCTTGCTGCCTTGGGTGCCGGTCGGGTTCGGCGCCGGCATTGCCGGCTATTTCGCCGCTGATCATGAACCGGTCCTGTCGGTCGCCGCTCTTACGGCCGCCGGCATTTGCGTGGCGGCCTTTTTGTTGCGGCGGCAAAAGCTGTTCCCGCTCGCCGTGATGATAGCTGCCATCGCGGCGGGTTTTGCAACGGCGACGTGGAAGACCGCGCGGATCGCGCACGGTGTCCTGGCGCGACCGATGTATTCGGTGTCGCTTTCCGGTTTCGTTGAGGCGCGCGATATCCGCGAGCGCACCGACCGGTTCGTGCTGCGCGTCGCGCACATGGAAGCCCCGCGCGCGACGATCCAGCTGGAGCGCGTGCGCCTGTCGGTTCGCAAAGGTACGGCCCCCGACGTCGGCAGCTTTGTCGAATTGAAGGCGCGGTTGCAGCCGCCGCTCGCGCCATTGCGGCCCGGCAGTTATGACTTTGGCCGCGACATGTTTTTCCAGGGCATCGGCGCGTCGGGTTTCGTGACCGGCTCCATCAAGACCGTGGCGCCGCCGGTCAGCGGCGGCCTGTCGTTGCGGTACGCCGCATTCATGCAGGGGCTGCGTGATGCGATCGACGCACGGATACGGACCACGCTTGATGGCGACAAACGCGCCATCGCGACCGCCCTATTGACGGGCCGCCGCGACGCCATCACCGCGCCGGTGAATGATGCGATGTTCATTTCCGGCCTCGGGCACGTGCTCTCGATTTCCGGATACCACATGGCGGTCGTGGCCGGCGTGGTGTTCTTCACGGTCCGCGCGCTGCTGGCGCTGATCCCCGCGCTGACCGTCTCGTTTCCGATCAAGAAATCGGCGGCGGCCGCAGCGCTGGCCGCCGCCGCTTTTTATCTGTTGTTGTCCGGCTCCGACGTCGCGACCCAGCGTTCGTTCTTCATGACAGCGGTGGTGCTGATTGCGGTCATCGTCGACCGCCGCGCCGTGACGTTCCGAACGCTCGCGGTGGCGGCCATGATCGTGCTGGCGCTGGCGCTGGAGGCGCTGGTGCATCCGAGCTTCCAGATGTCCTTCGCCGCAACACTGGGGCTGGTCGCGCTGGTGCAGATCGGGATGCCGCGCCTGTTTGCCTCGCCCGACAATTCGGCCACCGCAAAGGTGGCGTTATGGGGCGGGCGGGAGCTCATGACGCTGACGTTGGCGTCGCTGGTGGCGGGGCTTGCGACCACGCCCTATGCCGCCTTTCATTTTCACCGGGTGACGCCCTACGGCGTCCTTGCCAATCTGGCGGCGATGCCGGTGGTGTCGGCGGTGGTGATGCCGGCGGGCATGCTTGGCCTGGTCGCGATGCCGTTCGGTTTCGACGGTTTCTTCTGGTGGCTGATGGGCATCGGTATCGACTGGATGATCGCGGTGACGGAGTGGGTCGCCGCATTGCCGGGCGCCATCGGCCGCATGGCGGCCTTCGGGATCGGTCCGCTGATCGCAGCCACCGTCGGGATTATCCTGCTTGGGCTATTACGGACGCCGCTGCGCTGGTCCGGTGCCGTCGTGCTGGTGCTTTCCGTGATTTGGGCGCTGGCGGTGCCGCAGCCCGATGTTCTGATTTCCGGGGATGGCCACAATGTCGGGGTCCGCGGCAAAGACGGCCGGTTGCATCTGATGCGGACCGCCAAGGATGCGTTCCTGCTGAAGGAATGGCTGGCCGCTGACGCCGATTCGAGGCTCGGCGTGGATCCTTCGCTCTCGGAAGGCGTCTCGTGCGACGAAGCGGGCTGCGTGGCGCAATTGGCGGATGATACGCTGGTTGCACTGGCGCTGCGGCCTGAGGCGCTGGCGGACGATTGCGAGCGCGCCGCGCTGGTGGTGACGGCACGGCAGCCACCGCCAGCCTGTCCACCGCCGGTGGTCGACCTCGATCGGTTGCGAAGGCAGGGCGCGATGGCCCTGCAGCGAACCCGCAACGGATTTACGGTCGCCGCCGTCAAGCCGAAAGGCGTCGATCGGCCCTGGTCGCCGGCGGTCGAGGGTGGCACCGAGAACGAAACAACGCTTGCGCCACGTCCCGTGCCACCCCGAGCCGTCGATGCGACGCCACCGGAAGCGGACCAGCAGGCGGACGAGTGAACTTGCGGTCACTACCCGCCACCAGGTCTTGAGGTCTTGCCTCCGGCGAGCCCAATGTCAGGCTCCAGCGGTTGGTTCAGTACATGCCGAAGTTCCGATTTCTTACGAACGCCGGAGAATACTGGATGCCCCGCTTTCGCGGGGCATGACGGCCGAGGCGAGCAGCGCGGCGGCCAACGAATCAGTACTTCCGATAAAGCCCGATCAGCTTGCCCTGAATCTTGACCCGGTTCGGCGGCAGGATGCGCACTTCGTAAGATGTGTTGGCAGGCTCAAGTGCGATCGAGGCGCCGCGGCGGCGGAAGCGCTTCAACGTCGCTTCCTCTTCGTCGATCAGCGCCACCACGATATCGCCGGTCTCCGCGGTTTCGTTGCGCTGGATCAGCGCCATGTCGCCGTCGAGGATGCCGGCATCGACCATGGAGTCGCCGCGCACCTCAAGCGCGTAATGTTCGCCGGAACCAAGCATGTCCGGCGGTACGCTGATGGTGTGGCTGCGGGTCTGCAAAGCCTCGATCGGCGTACCGGCGGCGATGCGGCCCATGACCGGCACCGCGACCGGGCGGTTGCCATCGTCCTCCGAGCTGCCACCGCTGCCGCTTCGGACCTTGCCGAGCGTGCCTTCGATGACACTGGGCGTGAAGCCGCGACGGCCATTGCCGTTGCCGCTGGCCGAGAGCTCAGGAAGCTTGATGACTTCGATAGCGCGGGCTCGGTTGGGAAGGCGGCGAATGAAACCGCGCTCTTCCAGGGCGGTGATAAGCCGGTGGATACCGGACTTCGATCGTAGATCCAGCGCGTCCTTCATCTCGTCAAAGGACGGCGGAACGCCGGATTCCTTCAGGCGTTCGCTGATGAATCGCAGCAGCTCATATTGTTTGCGCGTGAGCATCTCAACCAATCCCCAATTTTTCCATCCCGAAGCCGATGGTGCCGTTCGATTCCCAGACGCCGGAGCCAAAGATCGCCATTTGCAGGCGTCAATACTCGAAACAAATCATGAACGAACACTATATGTTCCATATGTGTTCCGCAACCACTTAATTTCTCGTCAACAAAGTGAGGCTTTGCCGAAACGGCGGCTTCAGAGATCAGCCTGGCAGCCGCAGGAAGCTGCAGGACGACCCAGCGGCCGCGGCGGGCGCAAACGGTGCACGGATCACAAGCGCCTGTGCCGCAGCGAGATTCCCCAACAGCGAGCTGTCCTGATGGTTGACCATGGTGGCCACGAGGACGCCGTCGCTGCGCACCTCGAGACGGGCGCGCAGATAATCTTCACGCATGTCATTGGCGGCGACCGGACGCCCGAGCAGCGCCGTCTCGCTGACGTGATGGATGTCGGCGCGGCCGGACAAGGCGCGAATCAACGGCACCAGAAACAGGAACCCGCAGACATAGGCGGACACCGGATTGCCGGGCAGGCCGATCACCCGCATGCCGCCGAGCCGTCCATGCATCATCGGCTTGCCCGGACGCATCGCGATCCGCCAGAACGCCATGGCGACGCCTTCGGCTTCCAGCGACTGCTTGACCAGATCATGGTCGCCGACCGAGGCGCCGCCAGTGGTGATGAGGATGTCAGCGCCAGAGTCGCGGGCGGTGCGGATGCCGCGCGTGGTGGCCTCGACGGTGTCGGCGGCAATGCCGAGGTCGATGGTTTCGGCGCCTTCGCCGCGCGCGAGCGCCCGTAGCCCGTAGCCGTTGGAATAGACGATCTGACCCGGGCCCGGGGTTGAGCCCGGCATCACCAGTTCGTCGCCGGTGGCGAGCAGTGCGACCTTCGGCCGCCGCCGCACCTCGAGTTCGGGATAATTCATGCTGGCGGCGAGGGAGAGATCACGGTCGGTGAGCCGGGTTCCGCGCTTCAGCAGGATATCGCCTTTGCGAAAGTCGACGCCGGCGGGGCGGATGTGACGTCCCGGGATCGCGGCCTCCGTGATGGTGATGTCGCCGCCTTCAACCACGGTGTCTTCCTGGATGATGACGGCGTCGGCGGCATCCGGGATCACGCCGCCGGTGAAAATCCGCACCGCCTCGCCCACACCAACTGGCCTTTCGAACGGACGGCCCGCCGCGACCTCGCCGATCACCTTGAGCCGCGCTGCCGCGTGCCGGGCGTCGGCCGATCGTACGGCATAGCCGTCCATTGCCGACATCGCCAGCGGCGGCTGGGTGCGCAACGCCGCGACGTCGCGCGCCAGCACGCGATGGTATGCCGCGTCGAGCACGATCATTTCTTCCGAGAGCGGCTCGGCACCTGCGAGAACCGCTGACAGCGCATCAGCAACCGGCATCAATGCCACGATAAATACTCCTCGACCGGTCCGCCCCTTTTTGCGACCGGATCAAACGTCTTTCTAGCGGAGAGCACGGGCGGAGGCAAAACCGTCCGGCGGCGCGCCGTGCCGGTGGAACATGGCAATACCTGTTCGCCGATGCGCTGTGCCGCCGCTCTCCATATCTCGATGGCGCCGCGACCACCGCGCTGCCGTATCCATCGACAATCCCCGGTGACCAGTGCAGTCGCCGCGGCGACCGCGGACTCCGACGATCCGCTTGCCGAATGAACGTTGCTCGCGGCCATTGCCGGAAGTTGATGTGTAGCATATAACCATATCATACACATCACGGGAACGAAGCGACGCCGATGCGCACCAATATTGAGATCGACGATAAGCTCATGGCGGAGGCGCAGAAGGCTTCGGGACAGGCAACCAAGAAGCAGACGGTAGAACAGGCGCTTCGTTTGCTGATCAGACTGCGACAGCAGCGGGAGGTTGGTGCGGCCTTCGGCAAATATCGCTGGCGCGGCGACCTCGCCCGCAGCCGCAAAGGCCGAGCAAGCGCGTGATCGTCGTTGACAGCAGCGTGTGGATCGACTTCCTCAATGGCCGCGATAGGCCTCACGTTCGGCGCCTGCGCGCGGGGCTGGGAACGGACGAGATCGTCGTTGGGGATCTGATGCTTTGCGAAGTGCTGCAGGGCCTTGGAGGCGAGCGGGCGCCCCGAGAAGTCGAGGCTCTGCTGCGCCGCTTCGAAATTGTATCGATGGCCGGTGATGCGATCGCGGTCGTTGCGGCCCGCAATTTTCGCTCCCTGCGCAGGCGCGGCGTCACGGTTCGCAAGACCATCGACCTCTTGATCGGCACCTGGTGCATCGAGAACCGAAGGCCGCTGCTCCACAACGACAGCGATTTCCATCCGATGGCGCAGCATCTGGGCTTGATTGAGGTGCCGGCAACGGCGTGACGGCCGCCGCCGTAGTACAAGAATCGAACGGGCTTCCTATTACTGCGGCAGCAGCCGCATCGATGCGGCTGTAACGCGACATGCGGCAGGGCGCGGCCATCGGTGGCCTCACAATCGCGAATCCATCGCTCGAAACGGCCCTGCAAACGCCTCGACACACCCTGCGCCTAAAAGCGAATTTCTCCAGCCGATTCAACCTGATTTGGGTCGTCCAGTCCTCTTCGCAAAAATATTCCTGTTCCCATTTGACCCAAATCAGCAGCATCCTTCGCGCTATCCCGCCTTGATAAGAGGGGCGTTGCGCACGTCACGGACGTTCGGTGCGGGATGCGGTGGACGCGACGGCGACGCAAGACGAGCGGCGCTCACGCGGACGGCGAAGTCGTGTGGTCCTGACGCCCCGACGCTGGCGTCAAGTTTCGCGGGTGTAACTCGCGAGGCGACGGTGGCAAGAAAGCCCGGTCACCGGGGAGATCACGAAGGAAACCGTTAAAACCATTGCGCAGGGAAGGCCGGGCGTTTCCGGCGTACCTGTGGTGACTAACGCGTGTGCTTTCTACACACCACACGCGGCCGCGGGTGCAACGGGCACCCGGCTTTCCCTGCGCCCTCTGTTTTTCGAGGGCAACGTTGACGCAACCTCGGGCGCGATCCGCGCCGCGGGAATGCGGAGGTGTGCCGTGACGTCATTGCGACGTTGGAAGCGTCGCGCTCCCTGGCTTTTTGAAATTCGATTCCAAAAAACGCGCGGCCAGCTAAATCCCGAGCGCGGCCAACGCGGCGGCGACGTCGGCGGAAGATTTGACGTGAACGGCTAAAAGTCCCCGTGCCATCGCACCTTCTATGTTCTCGGCCAGATCGTCGAAGAACACGATGCGTTCCGCCGGTACGCCGATCGCGTTGACAACATGATCATAGGCGGCGGCGTCGGGTTTCCGAAGCCCGATCGCCGAGGACAGATAGAGTTCGCGGAAATGACCGAGCACGTCGGCATACTTTCCCGAGAAATATTCGACGTGGGCGCTGTTGGTATTCGAGAAGGCGTAAAGTGGCAGGCGTTGCGCAGCACGCGCCAGGAGCTTGGCAATGCCGGGCATTTCGCCCGCGAAGATCGCGTTCCAGCCTTCCAGGAACTGGGCATCGGAGATGCCGATGCCAAGCGAGGCGCGCAAACTGTCAAAATAGGCTTCGTCGGAGATCTTGCCGATCTCGTGATGCCGGTAGACCTCGTCGCGCACGAAGCGCTCGACGATGTCGGACGGCTCGCAGCCGGCGTGACCGGCCCAGCAGTGAAGCGTCCTGTTGAAATCAATATCGATCACCACGCGACCGAGATCGAACAGCAGCGCGTCGGCAGTGCCGGGCGAGAGCAGGGGCGTGGTCATTGCGCAGGTGCCGCCCTCAATACCGATACGGCTCGATGTCGAGCAGCGGGAAGGCGCTGAAAACATGGGGCAGGTTGGTCGGTGTGGCCGCATACAGGTAGGATTTGTCGAGTCCGGCGAAATTCTGCACGCCGAGCAGGCCGAGGCACCGGATCACCTCGTCTTCCAGCAATTCGAGCATCCGCACGATTCCCTCCTCACCTGCTGCGGCGAGCGCCCAGCATTGCAGGCGGCCGATGCCGACGAGATCGGCGCCCGCCGCGATCGCCTTGACGATATCGGTGCCGCGGCAGAACGAGCCGTCGACCATGATCCCGGCGCGGCCGGCGACGGCGGCGACGATCTCGGGCAGTATCTGCATGGCGCCGCGGCCGTGGTCGAGCTGGCGTCCGCCGTGATTGGAAACATAGATCCACTCGACCCCATGATCGAGCGCAATGACGGCATCTTCAGCGGTGGCGATTCCCTTGGTGACCAGCGGAATCCTGTACTTGTCCTTGATCAGTTTGACGGTTCGCCACTCGAGTCCCATCTGGAATTCGCCGCCGCTGACGCGCAGACGGCTGGCGCGCACATAACGCTTGGCGATATCCCGTTCACGCCGGCTGTAATGCGCAGTGTCGACGGTCAGGCAGAACGCGGTATATCCGCATGCGATCGCCCGGCTGACCTGATCCTCGACGAAGGCGTCGTCGCCGCGGACATAGAGCTGGTACATGCGCATCGCGTCCGGCGCGGCCTCGGCGACTTTCTCCAGCCCGGGCTCGGACACAGAGCTCACCATGTGAGCGGCGCCGAAGCGGCCCGCTCCGCGCACGACGCTTGCGGCGCTGCCAGGATCGAACGTCTCCAGCGCGCCGACCGGCGCCAGCACCACCGGCAAACGCAATTTGCGACCGAACGTCTCGACCGACGCGTCGACCCTGCTGACGTCGCGCAGCACGCGCGGCCGGAATGCAATCTCGTCAAGTGCCATCCGGTTGCGGCGCAGGGTGGTCTCGGTCTCGGCGGCCCCGACAATGTAGTCCCAGGCATTCTGGTTGAGGTTGATCCGCGCCTTGCGCACGAGTTCGTGAAGGTTCTGGAACTCTTCGGCGCTCGCGCCGAGTTCAACGCTGGCCGCCGGCCGGATCGGTGTCGCGTCGTTCATGATGTCCTCCCGGGAATGCGTGGCGGCTTTGCTTGGTCTTTCGCCTATCGCTTCCGGAGCTTCCACGCCATCCCGAAAATTGCTATGGCAGGTATCAGCGGGACGAGGTCAGAAATCCCCGTTCACCGAAGGGGAGGAATATCATGAAAAGAATCGGGATTTGGATTGCAGCGCTTGGCATAGGCGCGTTGGGCGCAAGTGCGGCGAATGCGGCGGGCTTGACCTTGACCAGCGCCGACATCAAGGAAGGCAGCAGCATTGTCAATGAGCAGGTGTTCAAGGGTTTCGGCTGCACCGGCGGCAACCTCTCGCCGGCATTGAGCTGGAGCGGCGCGCCGGCCGCGACCAAGAGCTTCGCGGTCAGCATCTATGATCCGGATGCGCCGACCGGCAGCGGCTGGTGGCACTGGGTTGTGTTCAATATTCCGGCCGGCACGACGTCGTTGCCCAAGGGCGCTGGCGATGCGGCGAAGAAGCTGATGCCCGCGGGCGCGATCCAGAGCCGGACCGATTTTGGCACCGGTGGATATGGCGGGCCTTGCCCGCCGGCGGGCGACAAGCCGCATCACTACCAGATCACGGTTTTTGCGGTGGACGTCGACAAGCTGCCGGACGCAACGAGCGATGCGGCTTCCGCCGCGCTGGTCGGCTTCGATCTGCACTTCCACACGCTGGCGAAGGCGACGTTGACTGGCCTCTACGGCCGCTGAACTTCGCCGCCCGCGACCAGTCGCCGTTCGACCGATCGCCGGTCGGCGGCTGTCGTGCAGCTTCGAGTCGCACGGCGGGCGAGTTACAAATTGGACAGGAAGCGGATTCCCGCTTTGCCGAGGTCGCGGTGCGCGTATATCGTTGGCGTTCGGCAGAACACCGCCGGCACCCTGCCGGGAGACGGTATTTCGTGCCGAACAGGCGATGAATCATGTCCGGGATGCTGCTGTTTTCACCGCTGACGATTCGGGGCATCGAGTTGCGCAACCGCATCGTGGTGCCGCCGATGCACCAGTATTCCGCGGTGAAAGGCTTTCCGACCGACTGGCATCTGATGAACGCCGGGAAGTTCGCGGCGGGCGGTGCCGGCCTCGTGGTTGTTGAATCCACCAAGGTCGAGCGGCGCGGTTGCGGCACCGTGGGCGACCTCGGAATCTGGGATGACGCCTTCGTTGAGCCGTTGAAGCGCCTGGTCAAGTTCATCAAGCAGCAGAACTCGGTTGCCGGAATCCAGCTCGGTCATTCCGGCCGCAAGGCGCGAGCCGCCCGTCCGTGGGAAGGCGACGGGCCGCTGCAGCGAATGCCCGAGATCGACGATTGGGACGCCTGGCAGCCGGTGGCGCCGAGCGCGATCGCGCATAGCGAGAAATGGCCGGTGCCGAAAGCGCTGGAGCGGCACGAGGTAAAGGACCTGGTGCAGGCCTGGGGTCATGCCGCGCGGCGTGCCGATGAAGCCGGCTTCGATGTGCTCGAACTTCATGGCGCGCATGGCTATCTCGTGCATCAGTTCCTGTCCGAACGGTCCAATCAGCGCACCGACGAATATGGCGGCTCGGAAGCCAACCGGACGCGCTTCATCACCGAAATCACCGAAGCCGTGCGCGCGCACTGGCCGGACCACAAGCCATTATTCGTTCGGCTGTCGGTGGAGGACAGCGCCGGGTGGGGGCCGGAACAAAGCGCGCGGCTGGCGAAAATTCTCAAAGGCAAAGGCGTCGATGTCATCGACTGTTCGTCCGGCGGCATCACGGAACTGGCGCCGATCCTGGGACGGGAAATCAGGTACAGCTATCAGGTGCCGTTGTCCGAGCACGTCCGCCGCCATGCCGACATCATGACGATGGCAGTCGGACTGATCATTCATGGCGATCAGGCCGAGCGAATTTTGCGCGACGGCCAGGCCGATCTGATCGCGGTTGGGCGCGAAATCCTCAACAATCCGAACTGGCCGATGGATGCCGCGCTGAAACTCGGCGTTGACGGTCCGTTCCGGAACGTCCCGCCGCAGTTTGGCTATTGGTTAGGCACCCGCGCCAAGCGCGGTTTCGGTACCCAGCCCTCAACATGGCAGAACGGCCTCAATGACACCAGAAAGGTGTTGTGAAGTTGTCGTCGAGTTCCACGCGGCAAGACGCCTGACTAACCGGCCCATGGTGGGCAGCAACTGACAGCGAGAAGGTTCGCGAACAATGCGCAAGAATTCCCTCTTTTTCCTCGGCGCGGTAGCAGGTACCTGCCTGACCCTTCTGGTCACCGGGCCTCGGGATCAGTTCTGGATCGCCGCCGCCAGGGCCGCTGCCAGCGCCGATAATACCTTTTCGCAGCTCAACCTGTTTGGCGAGGTATTCGAACGGATCAGATCCGATTACGTCGAAAAGCCGGATGACGCCAAGCTTGTCGAGGGTGCCATCAGCGGCATGGTCGCGGCACTCGATCCCCATTCGCGCTACATGAACGAGCAGGCCTGGCGTGAAATGCAGGAGACCACCCACGGCGAGTTCGGCGGGCTTGGTATCGAGGTGACGATGGAGGACGGCCTGATCAAGGTGGTCTCGCCCATTGACGATACGCCGGCAGCCAAGGCCGGCATCCTGTCAGGCGACCTGATCGCCTATATCGATGACGAAGCGGTCCAGGGGCTCACATTGGAGCAGGCCGTGAACAGGATGAAGGGCCCGATCAACACGAAAACCCGGCTAAAAATCATCCGCAAGGGTGCGGACCAACCGATCGATGTTTCGCTGGTGCGCGAAGTCATCCGGGTCCGTCCGGTCACCTACCACACCGACGGCGGTGACATCGGCTATATCCGGATCAGTTCGTTCAACGAACAGACCACCGAAGGACTGAAAAAGGCCCTCGGCGACATATCGAAACAGATACCGCCGGAGAAATTGGCCGGCTATGTCCTCGACCTGCGCAACAATCCGGGTGGATTGCTGGATGAGGCCGTCTCTGTGTCCAGCGCTTTCCTGGCACGCGGTGAAGTGGTCTCGACGCGGGGCCGCACCCCGGAGGAAACCCAGCGTTTCACCGCGCATGGCGGCGATCTCACCAAGGGCAAGCCGCTGGTTGTATTGATCAATGGCGGGTCGGCATCCGCTTCGGAGATCGTGGCCGGCGCCTTGCATGATCACAAGCGCGCGACCCTCATCGGAACCCGCTCGTTCGGCAAGGGCTCGGTGCAGACGATTATTCCGCTCGGCACCGGCAATGGCGCACTGGCGCTCACCACCGCGCGCTATTTTACGCCGTCCGGCCATTCGATCCAGGCCAAGGGCATCACGCCCGACATCGAGGTGTTGCAGGACGTGCCTGACGAATTGAAGGCCCGCGCGGATACCAAGGGCGAGGCGTCCATGCGCGGCCATCTATCGGCCGAAGGTGCCGAGCAGACCGGCTCGCAAGCATACGTTCCGCCGGTGGAAAAGGACGACAAGGCGCTTGCCGCGGCTTTCAACCTGCTGCGCGGCGTCACCGTCAATGCGGGTGTCCCATCGTCTCCGAAGGCGGCGATTCCGAACTAGATCTGCATTACGACAAGCGACAGGTTCAATCGGGGCGGCCAGCAAGCCGCCCCGATGTGTTCAGGACTCAGGCCACGGCCGCTGGTTTATGCCGGTGCGAGAAGAACAGTTGCCTGATCTCCGCCGCCGGTTTTGCCTGGCTGAACAGGTAGCCCTGCATTTCGGTACAGCCCAGCGTTCGAAGCAATTCCATCTGCTGTTTTGTCTCAACGCCTTCAGCCGTCGCCGTCATGTGGCGCGCCGCGGCGATATTCACCACCGCCTGCACGATGCAGGAGGACCCGTCCGGTTCAGCGATGTCGTCGACGAAGCAGCGGTCGATCTTGATCTTGTCAAACGGGAACCGCTGCAGGTAGCTCAGCGAGGAATATCCGGTGCCGAAATCGTCCAGTGCGATGCGCACGCCGATTGCGCGAAGCTGGTGCAGGACGGCGAGTGCGGCTTCATCATCGCGGATCAGGACCGCTTCGGTGATCTCCAGTTCCAGCCGGCTTGCCGGAAGACCCGACGCCGCAAGCGCTGCCAGGATCTTCAGCGCCAGGGTGCCGCTCTTGAACTGAACCGGCGAGACGTTGACCGCAAGCCTGATGTCATCCGGCCATGTCGTGGCTTCCGCACAGGCCGTCATCAGCACCCATTCGCCAAGCTGATTGATCAGACCGGTCTCTTCTGCGATCGGAATGAACTCGGCGGGCGAAATCATGCCGCGCTCTGAATGGCGCCAGCGCAGCAGGGCTTCGCAGCCGGTGATCCTGTTGTCTCGCAAACTGACACAAGGCTGGTAGTAAACTTCCAGCGCGCCGTCCGCTATCGCCTGGCGCAGATCCACTTCCAGCACGTGGCGGGCCTTAACCTGCGCTTCCATGTCCGGCTTGAAGAAGCAATAGGTCCGGCGTCCGGCGGATTTGGCGGCATACATTGCCAGATCCGCGTTCTTCAGCAACTGATCCAGATTCGTGCTGGGCCCCGAAGCCAGAGCGACGCCGATGCTCGCATCCGTGGTGATGAGATGACTGGCGCACTCATAGGGCTGCCGGATCGCCCGATAGATTCGTTCCACCAGATGCGTCGTCTCGGATGGGTTCCTTACCGCGGTCTGAATGACTGCAAATTCGTCACCACCTAAACGGGCCGCCAGATCGGTCTCCCGGAGGCAACCGCGCAGGCGGCCGGCCACCGCTTTCAGGAGTTCGTCGCCGATCGAGTGTCCCAGAGCGTCATTGACGCTCTTGAATTCGTCGATGTCGATGTACAGAACCGCCAATTGTTCGCCAAATTGAACCTGCTTCAGAGCATGTTCGAGTTGCTGTCGAAACAATACCCGATTGGGCAAGTCGGTAAGCGCGTCGTAATGCGCCAGATGGGCGATTTGCTCTTCCGAGCGTTTGCGCTCGGTGATATCTTCGATCGTTGCCACCCAGCCGCCGGATTCCAGCGGTTGGTTGATGATCTGGATCGCTCTGCCGTCTGGGGCCTCTGTGACTTGGCGAGTGACTTTCCCGAGCGCCACATTACGCATGATTGCGTTGCAGAATTCATCGACGTCGCCGTCGAAAGAGCCGGTCTCCTTCCGATGCGCGATCAGATCCTGCATGAAGTGGCCCGGCTTGGCTACCTCCGGCGACAACCTGAACATCTCAATGTAGCGCTTGTTGCAAACCGTGATCCGTGCAGCTTTGTCATAAACAATAAGGCCTTGCGGAATATTGTTGACGGCGACGTCGAGACGCTGTTTTTCCATTTGATGTTGCTGCGACAACCTGCGGACGACGAAAAACAGCATGGCTGCGATCACGAGCACCGAGAGGCCGGCGGCGGCGATCAGATAGCTGATTTGTTCGCGCCAATTGGCCAGTGCAGCCGATACCGTCGTGGTCGCAATGATGACGATCGGGAAGCCGGTCAATGCGCGAGCCGAGGCCAGTCGGCTTAGCCCGTCGATCGCGCCAGTTATGCGCGTCGTCCCATGGTCTGACTTTGACAAGATCCGTTGGTTGACCGGAGCATTCTTGAAATTCAGTCCGATCATCGCCTGAACATGCGGATAGCGCCCCAGCAACGTTCCGTCGCGATGGAGCATTGCAATCGAGGCACCGTCTCCCAGCGCCAGCGATGCGAAGAATTTTTCAAAGCTGGCAGGCGTGATCGCTCGCGTGACGAGTCCCAGAAACTCGCCATTTGGCCCCGTGATCTTGTACGCGATGACGGTTGCCCAGTCCTTGGAGAAACGGCCTCGCACCAGTTCAATCGAAACCGGGGTTGCCGAGGGTCCCGATTTGAAGGCCCTAAAGTAGGCTCGATCGGCGATTTTGATATCGGGAGGCGGCCAGCTCTCGGACGAATTGATCAGCATTCCGTCGGAATCAAACACGTTGGCGCCGGCGACATCGGAATGCCCGCCGACTTTGGCTTTCAATGCCTCGTGCGTTTCGAACGTAGACATTTGAGCCTTGAAATCGACCGGCGAGGTAATGCCGGCCGACCGGATTTGCGCGGCAATGTCTTCTTGAACGACGATGAAATCCGAGAGTTGCCGATCGAAATGGCGCGCCAGCAGCAATACGGTGTTTTCCAGTTCGCGCTCGGCGCTGCTGAGTGCGCGCTCGCGAAAATTGCCGGCCATGATCGTCGTGCCGATCGTGATTGCGGCGATCAGGAGCGCGCCGCCAAGGATGAGCCAGCGGATCGGGTTGCCGCTAACGAAACGCTTGACGAAGGAGATGATCGCGGTTGCCTGCATGAGTCTTGATCGTCGCCAGCTGCGCCAGAAGCAAATTACCGCATCCTGGCTCACAGATAGCTAGCGCGCCGATATGGAAGTGGAGTTAGGAATCTGGGTTAATGAAGAATTAACCCGCATCCGGATGTCGATCACGCCGGTGCGGCCATCCTCGACGTCGATGCGACGATGATCGCGGCGATGATGTTGGCGCCGGCGCTGGCCAGGATTGGCAGCGTGTAACTGTGGCCGACATCGAAGGCGAAACCAGCGGCGCTGGGGCCGATCAGGGTGCCGAACGCCACGCTGGTGTAGAGAATACCAATGATGCCGCTGACATTGCGGCCGCCGAAATAGTCCATCACCACCGCCGGAAGGACCGCGACCCATCCGCCATAGAACACCCCGTAGACGAATGCAAAGGCGGCCAGCGACCAGATGTTCGTCGCCATCACCCACACGGTCAGGGCGAGCGCCATGCCTGCGAACATCAGCAGCAGGGAAAGCTGGCGGCCCATCCGGTCCGCAAGGCCGCCGAGGAAGAAGCGTCCGGCGGTGCTGCCGACGCCGATCACGCCGAGCAGCAACACGGCTGATGCGGGTGCAACGCCGTGATCCTGGGCGTAGGGCACGAGGTGGACGAACGGGACAAACACGCCGAATGAGCAGATCAGGCACGCAGCGTACAAGCTCATGAAACGCCGTGACCGGATCGCGTCGCGCACCGAATTGCCTTCGGGTCGTGCGGGCTGTGCGCCCGATGGCGGTGGATCGCCGTCGGGACCGAGACCACGGTCGCGCGGATCGTTCTCGATCAGGAGCGCGAGCCCTCCACCGACGACCGCAGAGAGAATGCCGAGCGCGAGATAGGCCCCACGCCATCCCAGACTCTCGATCAGGAGCGAGGCCAATGGCGGCATCACCAGCGTACCGACGCCGATGCCGCTCACGGCAAGACCGGAGGCAAAACCGCGGCGTCGGACGAACCATCGCTGCACCGCGCCGATGGCGGGAACATAGGCGCAGCCGACGCCAAGCCCGACACCTAGTCCATAGGCGGCGTAGACTTCCGGAAGACTGCGCGCCGCGCTTGCGGCAGCGAGGCCAAGGCCGGTCAGGATCATGCCGGCGACGGCGAGACGGCGCGAACCGACACGATCGGCGAGGGGGCCGCTGAGGATGCCGAGGCCGAAATAGAGAAATCCGGCGAGCGAGAATACCAGCGACACCGAGCCGCGCGAGGCGGCAAAATCCCGCTGCAGCGCCTCGACAAAGGCGCTGAACGTGTGAGCGCAGCCAAAACCGACAAAGGTCACGGCGAATGCCGCCAACACGACAAACCAGCCATAGAAGATACGGGGATGGGGCAATGTCGATTCGAGACTCAATGTTACCTCCATGACGCGAGAGAAGGATGGTGGCGATGCCAAGGTGTGGTCCGCTGGAATGCGGCCGCGGCGCGCACAAGCGTGGCTTCGTCGAGATTGGCAGCCACAAGCTGGAACGCTATCGGCAATCCGGCCGCTGAAAAGCCGCCCGGCAGCGTGATGGTCGGATGACCGGTCATGTCGAACGGGCAGGTGTATTGCTGCAATCTGGCAATCAGTTCGGGCTGCTCGCCGAGCGTCCGTATCGTGGCGAGCGTCAAAGGCGCGAAAGGGTGTACCGGCATCAGCAGCAGATCGATTGTCTCAAACAAGGAGGCGACCTGGCCGCGCAACTCCAGTCGCCGCAGCAGGATTCTTTGGTAGTCCACACCGGATAACGCGCGACCTGTATCGAGGACGGAGGCGAGAACGGGACCATATTCATTCTTGCGGGCGGGATAGGTCGTTTCGTGCGCCACCGCAGCCTCCACGGCGCAGTTCAGAACCCAATCGGTGACGGCCTGCTTGACGTCGGGAAACCGCACCTCGACGATATCAGCGCCAAGTGCGCGTAGTGCATCCATCGCGTTCGCCAATACCTGCTGTACTGCACCGTCTACACCGTCGCCGTTCCAGGTCGCATCGAGACCGATCCGCAGGCCTTGGATGTCCTGTTCGGCCCCGGCAAGATAGTCGGGCAAAGGGTCGAGTAATGCCGTTGGGTCTTTAGGATCGCTTCCGGCGATGACGCCAAGCATTGCGCCGGCATCCGCTGCACTGCGGGCGATCGGCCCGACATGATCCAGTGTCGCTGCCAGTTCGAACATGCCGTAGCGGCTGACACGTCCCCAGCTTGGCTTCAGGCCGGTCAGGCCGTTGGCGGCGCACGGCCAGCGGATCGAACCGCCGGTATCGGAGGCGAGCGCGCCATAGCACAGCCCCGCCGCCGTTGCGACCGCCGGCCCACTGGACGAAATGCCCGGCCAATAATCGGCATGCCAAGGGTTCTTCGGCGGCGTCACGGACGGGTGGTGATCGGAATAGGCACCTTCGGTGAGCTGCAGTTTGCCCAACACGACCGCGCCGGCTTCATTTAGCCGGCGCACCACGCTTGCGTCGTGGTCCGGCCGGTAATTCCTATGGACGACGGTACCGGCGGCCGTCGGATAACCTTTCGTCCAGAACAGATCCTTGAGTGCAATCGGAACACCGTGCAGCGGCCCGCGATATCGGCCTGCTGCGATTTCGGCTTGCGCGGCCTCAGCTTGCGCCATCGCCGACTCCGCCATGACGTGGACGTAGCTGCCAAGTTCGCCGTCCAGCGCCGCGATCCGGGCGAGTTGCGCACGCGTCACCTCCGGCGGTGAAATTTCGCCCGTCTTGATGCATGCCGCGAGTTCGGTGAGTTCAAGATAGTGCAGATCGTCGATCACGGTATCCGTTCTCCATCATCGCCACTTGCCTAAGTGTCGCGTCATTCGGATTCTCGTAGAGACACCTCTATATACGATATACTGGTGTCTCTTGCTGTCAACCATTAATCGTGATTTAGTGGTGTCGATGTCGCGCCAATCGAAACAGTTCCAGGTTCCTGACGAGCTGGCTCATCTTTATGATTTCGCCAATTCGCTCGACGTCAGGCATTTCACGCACCACGGCGTGCAGCATGTGCAAGGCGATGAACTGACCGGGCCGCGGGAACTCGCGGCGTGGATGTCGCAGCGCGGGCTTTCGACCAGGGACAGGAAAATAACGGCCGAGATGTTCGACAGCGCGCTGCAGCTTCGAGCCAGCATTCGCGCCTATCTTCAATGCGATCCAGCGGAACGGCGTAAGGACAACGAAGCCGTTCGGTCGCTGAACAAGACGATGAAGCTTTTTCCGCTGCTGGCGGAGGTGCGGGACGATCGCAGCATGGCGCTCGGCCCCGCGCGCGGCGATGCGCTGGGCGGACTCTCCGTTGTCGTCGCCGAGTTGTACGACGGTTCCATCAAGGGAACTTTGGATCGGCTGAAGATGTGCGCGGCGGAAGAATGCCGCCGGGTATTCTTCGATAGGTCGAAGCCGGCGACGCGGCGGTGGTGCATGTCTACGCTGTGCGGGAACCGGACTAAGACCCGAACCTATCGCGAGCGCCATCGTGTGGTCGGCTGACTGTCGAGGCGGCATTATTTGCCGGCGCGCCATCAATCGGGTCGGAACAAAGTTCCCACGTCCAGCGATCAAGCAAACCTTAACTATCTAACACTTTGAGGACGCTCGCTGTCGATCTGGCATGCTACTTGCGAGTTCTAAAGGCATCGCGCAGTCAGAAAACCAGGGAAGCGACTACGATGGTACAAGTATTCAAAGATTTTCTTGCCGATGAAACCGCCGCAACCGCGATCGAGTATGGCTTGATCGCAGCCGGTATTTCGCTGGCGATCATCGCCGTCGTCAACGGGATCGGCGCCAAGCTCAACACGAAGTTCTCTGCGATCAATACTTCGCTGAAATAACCGCGTCCCAGTGATCGGGAAAAAGTCGGCTCATTCGTTGGCGCGATAGTGCCCGGATTTGCCGCCCTTTTTTTCAATCAGGTGAACGCCCTCGATGCGGACGCCGCGCTCTACCGCCTTGATCATGTCGTAGATCGTCAGACACGCAACCGAGACGGCCGTCAGCGCCTCCATTTCAACGCCGGTCGGACCGGTGACTTTCACCTCGGCGCGCACGACGCAGCCGGGGAGGCTTTTATCGGGCGCGATGTCCAGCGTGACTTTCGACAACGCCAGCGGATGACACAACGGGATCAGCTCCGACGTTCGTTTCGCCGCCATGATGCCGGCGACGCGCGCGGTGCCGAGTACGTCGCCCTTTTTCGCATCGCCCGAAATGATCAGCGCAAGGGTCGCCTTGCTCATGACGACGCGGCCTTCCGCGACGGCCAGACGTTCGCTCGCAGGTTTGGCTGACACGTCCACCATGCGCGCTTCACCCTTGGCGCCGATATGGGTGAGGGCGGAACTGGGTTTGGCGGATTTGCGTGCCATACGCTAGCGCGTTCCCGTCGCGCGCGGGGCATCGCCACGCGCAAGCAGTGCGCGGGTCGCTGCCGCCACATCGGCTTGCCGCATCAGGCTTTCGCCGACCAGGAATGTCGACATGCCGACACGCGCGAGCCGGGCGAGATCGCCGGGTGCAAAGATGCCGCTTTCGCCGACCATCAGCCGATCGGCGGGGATCAGCGGCGCCAGAGCCTCGCTGGTCGCAAGCGTGGTCTCGAAGGTTCGAAGATTGCGGTTGTTGACCCCGATCATCGGCGAGCGAAGTTTCAATGCACGATCGAGCTCGGCGCGTTCGTGGATTTCGATCAGGACGTCCATGCCGTGCGCCAGGGCCGCGTCCTCGATGTCCCGGGCCGCGGCATCGTCGAGCGCTGCCATGATGATCAAAATACAGTCGGCGCCGTGGGCGCGGGCCTCGACCACCTGGTAGGTGTCGTAGATGAAATCCTTGCGCAGCACCGGCAGAGCAGTGGCGGCGCGGGCCGCCACCATGAAATCGAGATGGCCCTGAAACGACGGCGTGTCCGTCAGCACCGAGAGACAGGCAGCACCTCCGGCCTGGTAGGCGCGCGCCAGGTCGGGTGGATCGAAGTCAGCGCGGATCAGCCCCTTGGAGGGCGATGCCTTCTTCACCTCGGCGATCAAGGCGTATTCGCCGCTGGCAAGCCTTTCGCGGATCGCCCCGACGAAGCCGCGCGGTGCGGACGCGGCCTTCGCCAGGGCTTCAAGGCTGGCGAGGGGATGCGCGCGCTTGGCGGCGGCGATCTCCTCGCGCTTGTAAGCCTCGATCCTGGTCAGGATATCGGACATCGTCGGTTCCTGCGCTCAGCCGTTCGAGACCACGATCAACTGCTTCAGCCGCGCCGCCGCCGCACCACTGTCGAGCGATTGAGTCCCGAGCGCCACGCCTTCCTTCAAATCCCCCGCGCGTCCCGCCACGATCAGCGCCGCCGCGGCGTTCAGCAGGGCGACATCCCGAAATGGACCAGGCCTCCCGTCGAGGACGCTCTGCAGCGCGATCGCGTTGGCAGCCGCATCGCCGCCCTTCAACGCGTCGCCCCCGGCGCGCGGCAGACCGGCTTGCTCCGGAGTAACCTCAAAGGTACGGATCATGCCGTTGTCGAGCGCGGCGACGAAGGTCGGGCCGGTGAGGGTGATTTCGTCGAGGCCGTCGGAGCCGTGCACGACCCAGGCCGCTTCGGCGCCGAGGTTCTTCAGCACCTGCGCCAGCGGCTGCACCCATTGCCGGGAAAATACCCCAACCATCTGCCGCTTCACGCCGGCCGGATTGGACAACGGTCCCAGCAGATTGAAGATGGTGCGGGTTGCAAGCTCGGTGCGGGTTGGGCCGACGTTCTTTGTCGCCGGATGATGGGACGGCGCGAACATGAAGCCGATGCCAGCCTCGGCGATGCAGCGGCCGACCTGCGCCGGCGTAATGTCGATCTTGACCCCGAGCGACGACAGCACGTCGGCCGCGCCCGAGCGCGACGACAGCGCGCGATTGCCGTGCTTGGCGACGGGGACGCCGGCGCCGGAGACGATGAACGAGGCGCAGGTTGATACGTTGACCGAGCCGGAGCCGTCGCCGCCGGTGCCAACCACGTCAACGGCGTCGGCGGGCGCCTCGACGCGCAGCATCTTGGCGCGCATCGCAGACACGGCACCGGTGATTTCATCGACGGTTTCGCCGCGTACGCGAAGCGCCATCAGCAATCCGCCCATCTGCGAGGGGGTAGCCTCGCCGGACATCATGCTGTCGAACGCCGATGCTGCCTCTTCGCGCGATAGCGTCGCGCCGGTGGCGACTTTTCCGATGATAGATTTGAGGTCGTCCATCGCGTGCTTTCAGAAAAAAGGAACCTCATGGCGAGCAGGCGCTGTTTGCGCCGTCTCGAACCATGAATGCGCCATCCTTCGAGACGCGGCCAAGAGGCCACTCCTCAGAATGAGGGCAATTGGTGACTGACCTTCGTTTTCAATCATGCTCAATTATTATTGGCACCCGTCACCTGCGCGAAGGCGGTCTCGTTGATGGTGGTGCCGATCTCCGATTCAAGCTTGACGACGTATTGACCGATCTGCTCATCGCTCAGCCCGCGCTGAAGGGTCTCCTTCAACTTCTTGACGTCGTTCGAGGCAAGGTCGACCGGCGGCACACTGATGTCGGTTACGCGAAACACGATCCACTCGTTGGCGCCGGCGCCGGCGGTTTGTCCGGCGCCGTCCTTGGCGGTGCGAAACGCCGCCGCGACGGCAGCGGCGGGCAGACCGGGCGGGGAAGCATCGCGCTTGAAACCGGCTGCGGTTTCGACCTTCAATCCGGCACTTGCCGCCTCGTCCGCGAGGTTGCCGCCCTGATCGAGCTTTTGAACCATTTCGCCCGCCTTGGTGCGGAGCCGGCTGATGATCTGGTCGTCGCGCCATCGGGCTTCGACCTGATCCTTGACCTCGTCCAGGCCGCGTTCGCGTGACGGGATGATCCCGAGAACGTCGTACCAGACATAACCGCCGTTGAACGAGATCGGATCGTTGTCGACGCCGACATCGCTGGCAAAGGCCTGCGAAACGACATCGAGACCGCGGGGAATGTTGGTCGCCATCTGGCCGTTGAGCTGGCGGCCGGAACGATCGACCGCGTCGATGGTAACGGCGGTGAGTCCCAGCTTCTGCGCCGCCTCGGTGACACTGGCGCCGCCGCCGCGTTCGTCTTCCATTTTGTCGCGCAGATCGCTCACGGTCTTGCGCGCGCGCTCGATCGCAATTTCCTTCTTCAGGCCTGCCGCTACGCTTTCGTAGGACGGCGCGACCCCGGGCTCGATCTTGCCGATCTTGACCAGGGCAACGCCGAAGCTGCCTTGCACCGGCTGGCTGACCTCGCCGGAGGGCAGCGAAAAGGCCGCGTCGGCGATCGCCTGATCGATAATCTCGGATTTGGTGATCTGACCGAGGTCGACGTCGGTCGGACTGAGGCCGCGCTCCTTGGCCAGATCCTCGAATGACAATCCGGAGGCGAGGCGGTTGCGTGCCGCCGTGGCTTCTTCCATGTTCGGGAACACGATCTGCGACACCTCGCGCTTTTCCGGCGTTCCAAGCTTGTCACGGCGGGCCTCGAACAGCTTCCTGGCGTCCTCGTCCGAGACTTCCGACCACTTGCCGATGTCTTCCGGGGTAATCGCGACAAAGGCTATTTTGCGATATTCGGGAGCGCGGAACTGGGTCTTGTGATCGTCGAAATAGCCAGCCAGCGTCTCCGGCGACGGCGGGTCGATCGTGCCGGCCTGGGCGGCTTCCAGTTTAACGTATTCGATCGAACGCTTTTCGTTCTGATAATGGCTGAGGGCTTCGATCATGACCTTCGGCGGTTCGATGCCGGCCGAGATCGTGCCGGCGATCTGATGCCGAAGCGACACCCGCCGCTGGTCGGCAATATAGCGCTGTTCGCTAAACCCGAATTGCCGGATCATGGCCTGGAAGCGGGCCGGATCGAATTTGCCGGAGGCTCCCTTGAAGTTGGGATCGCCGAAGATCGTGCGCATGGTCTCGGCATCGGATTGTCCGAGCCCGAGCCGCCGCGCCTCTTCATCCAGCGTCGCCTCGGCAATGGTCTGCTGCAGCACCTGGCGGTCGATGCCGAAGGCGCGGGCCTGCTCCATCGTCAACGGGCGGCCGAACTGGCGGCCGATCTGCTGCAACTTGTCAGTGTAGAGCTGGCGGAATTGCTCGGTCGAAATCTCGATGTGACCGATCTTGGCGAGCGTCGACTGTCCGAACCCCCTGAAGATGTCGGCGATGCCCCAGATGCCGAAACTGATGATCAAAACGCCCATCACGACGGCCATTATGGTTTTGCCGAGCCAGTTTGATGAGGCTTTCCGCATTCCTCGAAGCATGGGTCCAACTTGTTGTCAGGAGGGAACCGGCTCGCGCCCAAGATGAATTCGGTATCGAATTCCGCAAAAGGGCGTCACCGAGTTGATAAAGCATCATAAAGTGGCAGCCGCCTCCTCGCAACCTCGGTCGGAAAGATCAGATGAAGCGGCTTGGGCGCAAAGCCGGCGTCTGGAACTGACGCCCGCCCTCTGCTAGCGCATGCACCACCACTATTCGCAGGGATACCGATATGACCGATGCCATCCGGCCGCTGATTGCCGGCAACTGGAAAATGAATGGTCTCAAGGCCTCGATGGCCGAATTCGAGGCCATGCTCGCCGGTGCGTCCCGGGTCGCCGGCAAGGCCGACCTGCTGGTTTGTCCCCCGGCGACGCTGATTGCGGCCTTCGCCGAAAAGGCACGGGGCTCAAATTCGAAGATCGTGGCGATAGGCGCGCAGGATTGCCATCCCAAGGCCTCCGGAGCCCATACCGGGGATCTTTCAGCCGAAATGCTGGCGGATGCCGGCGCCAGTGCCGTCATTGTCGGTCACTCGGAGCGGCGCGCCGATCACGGCGAGAGTGACGCGCTCGTTCGGCAGAAGGCCGAAGCAGCCTGGCGCGCCGGCCTGACCGCCATCGTCTGTATCGGCGAAACCCAACAGCAGCGTGATGCCGGGCAAACCCTCGAGATTTGCCGTGGGCAGCTCAGCGGCTCGTTGCCGGACGCGGCGAGGGCGGCCAATCTGGTGGTCGCCTATGAGCCGGTCTGGGCCATCGGCACCGGCCTGACCCCTACCGTCGGAGATGTCGAGCAAATTCATAGCTTTATCCGCGGTGTCCTGACTGTCCGATTTAGCGATGAGGGAAAGCGGATCCGCATCCTGTATGGCGGCTCGGTAAAACCCTCGAATGCAGCGGAATTGATGGCGGTGGCGAATGTCAACGGTGCGCTGATCGGCGGAGCCAGCCTGAAAGCGAGCGACTTTCTTGCGATTGCCGGCAGTTGTCCCTAATTAAGCAAAAGCGGTGCGGGGGTGACAATGCCCCGTCGGATCGTGTAACACCGCGCGAATTCAAACCCCGCAAGCTCAATCAGGCAGCCGGATGCCGGCGTTTCGGGCTTGTGACGGAAGGTCGAGATGCAGACTGTCATTATCGTAGTCCATTTGATGATCATTTTGACAATGGTCGCAACCGTGTTGCTGCAGAAGTCCGAAGGCGGCGGCCTCGGTATGGGCGGGGGAGCCGGCTTCATGTCAAGCCGCGGCACCGCCAATCTGCTGACCCGCACGACAGCGGTCCTCGCGGTCGGCTTCTTCGTGACCAGCCTGTTGCTCTCCTGGATCGCCAGCTACGACCGCAAGCCGAGTTCGATCATCAACGGCCTTCCGGCCTCCCAGTCGCAACCGGGGGATGCCGCGACACCGATTTCGCCACCGGCAGGTGGTGGAATCCTGGATTCGCTGAAGAAATCTGATGAGCAGCAGCAGAGCCCGCCGGCTCCAACCGGTCCGCAGGCGCCGCGTTCGCAATAAAGCAGGGTGGCCATGCAGGACGGTGTCTAGCGTTCCGCATGAGAGATAGCCATCAAGGCACTGAAGATACTTTAAATTTCACGTCACCCACAGCCCGGCAGAATGTTCGCGGCGGCCAGCGATTCGTTTTGCGAATCGCCTCCGTAGCCTTAAAGGTAAGGTCCCATGGCGCGGTATATCTTCATCACCGGCGGCGTGGTTTCCTCGCTCGGAAAGGGTCTCGCTTCAGCAGCACTTGGCGCGCTGCTGCAGGCCCGAGGCTACAAGGTCCGGCTTCGCAAGCTCGATCCCTATCTCAATGTCGATCCCGGAACGATGTCGCCGTACCAGCACGGCGAGGTGTTCGTGACCGACGATGGGGCCGAGACCGATCTCGACCTCGGCCACTACGAGCGCTTCACCGGACGTCCGGCCACCAAGGCCGACAACATAACCACGGGGCGCATCTACCAGGACATTCTGACCAAGGAACGGCGCGGCGACTATCTCGGCGCCACCATCCAGGTGATCCCGCACGTCACCAACGCCATCAAGGACTTCATTCTCGACAGCAATGACGCTTTTGACTTCGTGCTGTGCGAGATCGGCGGCACCGTCGGCGATATCGAGGGGTTGCCGTTCTTCGAGGCGATTCGCCAGATCAAGAACGATCTTCCGCGCGACCACGCCATCTACATCCATCTCACCCTGCTGCCGTTTATTCCGAGCGCAGGCGAATTGAAGACAAAACCGACCCAGCATTCGGTCAAGGAATTGCGCTCGATCGGGATCCAGCCGGACATCCTATTGTGCCGCAGCGACCGCCCGATCCCCAGGGAAGAGCGGCGCAAGCTCGGCCTGTTCTGCAATGTGCGTGAAAGTGCGGTTATCGAAGCGCGCGACGTCGATAACATCTACGCCGTTCCGGAGGCGTATCACGCTGCCGGCCTCGACGACGAGGTACTGGCAGCGTTCGGCATCGAGCCGAGAATTCCGCCGGCGCTGCAGAGCTGGCACGTCATCAACGAGCGGGTGCGTAACCCGGAGGGCGCCGTCACCATCGCCATTGTCGGCAAATATACCGGCATGAAGGATGCCTACAAATCGCTGATCGAGGCGCTGTCGCATGGCGGCATCGCCAACAAGGTGAAGGTCAATCTCGACTGGATCGAGAGCGAAGTGTTCGAGAACGAGGATCCGGCGCCGTTTCTCGAACACGTCAACGGCATTCTGGTGCCCGGCGGCTTCGGCCAGCGCGGCGCGGAGGGCAAAATCCGCGCGGCGCAGTTTGCGCGCGAACGCAACGTACCCTATTTCGGGATCTGCTTTGGAATGCAGATGGCGGTGATCGAGGCCGCGCGCAATCTCGTTGGCATCGAGGAGGCGAATTCCACGGAATTCGGCCCGACGCCCGAACCGCTGGTCGGCCTGATGACGGAATGGCTGCGCGGCAACGAGCTGGAGAAGCGGTCGAAGGCCGGCGATCTCGGCGGCACCATGCGCCTTGGGGCCTATCCAGCAGTGCTGAAACGGGGCAGCCGGGTGTCGGAAATCTATGGCGGCGTCACCGAGATTTCCGAGCGCCACCGCCACCGCTACGAGGTCAATACCGCCTACAAGGACCGTCTCGAGCAGCATGGCCTGCGATTTTCCGGTCTTTCGCCGGATGGCGTGCTGCCGGAAATCGTCGAATATGAGGACCATCCCTGGTTCATCGGGGTGCAATTCCATCCCGAACTGAAGTCGCGGCCGTTCGAGCCCCATCCGTTGTTCGCGTCCTTCGTTCAGGCCGCCATGGTGCAAAGCCGCTTGGTGTGAGCCGCGGTTATCAGCTTGCGGGGTGGCGTGGATCCGGAAATCGCGACGGGACGCCATTCCGCCATGCAATTTACGGATCGCCTCCCGCATGATCTGATCGAGACAGCCTCCTGGCCAGCCGCTATAACCGCGGCGCAAGAAAACCGGAGAGGAAGCTATGATTTACGAGACCCGCGTCTATCGCTGTCTGCCGGGCCGGCTGCCGGCGCTGCTGAAACGCTTCGAAACCATCACGCTGAAATTGTTCGAGAAGCACGGCATCAGGCAGGCCGGGTTCTTCACCACGCTGGTCGGCGAATCCAATCAGGAACTGACCTACCTGCTGGCCTGGGAATCGCTCGCCGAGCGCGAGAAGAAATGGGCCGCATTCCAGACCGATCCGGACTGGATTGCCGCGCGCGCCAAAACCGAGGCAGACGGCCAGATCGTCGGCAACATCGTCAATCAGTTGCTGGTGCCGACCGCTTTCTCTTCGGTGAAATGACCGGCGCTTAAGGCCAGGCCTCGCCGGATGCCCCACGGTCTCGACCATCTCGTGCACGCCGTCCGCGATCTCGACGCGGCGGCGGAATTCTATTCGAGTGCCGGCTTCACCGTCGGGGCGCGCAATCGCCATCCCTGGGGTACACATAATCGAATTGTGCAATTGAGGAATTGCTACATCGAAATCCTTGAAGTGGCCGAGCCCGAAAAGATCGCGCCGCACGGCGCGAACTCGTTTTCATTCGGTGCGTTCAATCGCGACTTTCTGGCTTTGCGGGAGGGTTTCTCGATGCTGATCCTCAACAGCAGCAACGCGGCCGACGATGCGCGATCGTTCGAGGCGGCGGGCATCGGCGACCTCAAGGTATTCGATTTCGCGCGAGAGGGAGCAAAACCCGACGGCACGCCGGTCAAGCTCGCGTTCTCGCTCGCGTTCGCCCGCGATCCGGCGTCGCCGAATGTGCGATTTGCGGTGTGCCAGCATCATTTTCCGGAGAATTTCTGGGATCCGGCGTTCCAGGCCCACGCCAATGGCGCGCGAACCGTGCGCGCGGCGGCGATGGTCGCCGACAATCCGACCGACCACCACATCTTCCTGAAGGCGTTCACCGGCGTGAGCGATCTGCATTCGAGCTCGATCGGCATCAAGGCTCGCACCGAGAATGGCGATATCGAAATCATGGAGCCGGTCGCGTTTCGTGATCAGTTCGGCGTTTCGCCCGACGTCAGAGGCGGGGGGATGACGCTCAACGCGATGCGCTTCGAGGTGTCGGATCTTGCCCAGGCCGAGGCCGTGCATCGGCAGAACGGGATTGCCTCGCAACCGCATGTCGGACGGCTGGTGGTGCCGCCGCATGTCGCCCATGGTGCAACCCTGATATTCGAAGCAGCATGATTATTTGCGCGTATTCTGATCGCAAAACCGGGTACCACTTTTGCGGAATACGCGCGCACGGGTTAATCCGGCTGCCGCTGCCCGGCATGGTCCGGTCCGAAACAAGGAAAAGAGCTTGAACGCGAACCTGCCAGCCGCGCCGGTTGTTGCCGCCGGATCCGTCAAATTCGGCAATGATTTGCCGATTTCGATCATCGCCGGCCCATGCCAGCTCGAGAGCCGCGCGCACGCGCTCGAAGTTGCCGGCGCGCTGAAGGAGATCGCGGCGCGCCTGAAGATCGGTGTTGTCTACAAGACCTCGTTCGACAAGGCCAATCGCACCAGCGTATCCGCCGCGCGCGGCATCGGGCTGAAGCAGGCGCTGCCGATCTTTGCCGAGATTCGCTCGTCGCTGGGAATGCCGGTTCTCACCGACGTCCACGAGGCCCCGCAATGCGCCGAGGTGGCGCAGGCCGTGGACGTGCTTCAGATCCCGGCATTCCTGTGCCGGCAGACCGACCTGCTGCTGGCGGCGGCCGCAACCGGCAAGATCGTCAACGTCAAGAAGGGACAGTTTTTGGCGCCGTGGGACATGGCGAATGTCGTCGCCAAGATCACCGGCGCCGGCAATCGCCAGGTCCTGGTTACCGAGCGCGGCGCTTCGTTCGGCTACAACACGCTGGTGTCGGATATGCGCGCGCTGCCGATCCTGGCACGCACCACCGGCGCGCCGGTGATCTTCGACGCGACGCATTCGGTGCAGCAGCCCGGCGGCAAGGGCACGTCATCCGGCGGGGAGCGCGAGTTCGTGCCGGTCTTGGCGCGCGCAGCGGTGGCGGTTGGTGTCGCCGGCGTGTTCATCGAAACCCACCCCGATCCCGACAACGCTCCGTCCGACGGACCCAACATGGTGCCGCTGCGCGAGTTCGAAGGGTTGGTGCGGACGCTGATGGCTTTCGACGCGCTCGCCAAAAGCAACGGGTATTGATGGCGCCGACGTCGCCAGCGGCTGCAACGAACCTGCCGCCGGTCCTGAACATCATTGCGCTGGCGACTTTCGCGGCGAGCCTCACGACGCGGGCGCTCGATCCGGTCCTCCCGCATGTCGCCAGCGATTTCAGCGTCAGCATCGCTACAGCGGCGGGCTTTGCCTCGGTGTTCGCCTTCACGTTTGCGATCGTGCAGCCGGTGCTGGGCGCGGCCGCGGATCTGTTCGGCAAGGCCCGCCTCGTGATCGTTTGCCTGGTGCTGCTCGGCCTCGCCAACATTCTCGGCGCGTTGTCGTCGTCGTTTGCGCTGTTGTTCGCCAGCCGAATTCTGGCGGGGATCGGCGCCGGCGGCGTGTTCCCGATCGCGCTCGGGTTGACCAGCGATCTGGTGGCGCCGAACAAGCGGCAGGTTGCGATCGGCCGCACGCTGGCGGGGTCAATGACCGGCAATCTGCTTGGGGCATCTGTGTCGGGCCTGATCGGCGATTTCCTTGGCTGGCGCGGTGTGCTCGCCGTGCTTGGCTTGCTGGCCGTAGTGGCATCAGTCGCTGTTGCCATCGGCTTTCGCGGCGGCGCGCTGAAGCGGGCTCCCGCAAAGGTCGACCTTTCCGTGCTCAGGCACGGCTATCGCACCATCTTTGCCAATCCGAACGCGCGGGTCTGTTACACGGCGGTATTTATCGAAGGCTGTTGCGTGCTCGGCCTGTTTCCGTATGTCGCGTCGTTTCTGTTTGAACAAGGCGTCACCAGTCTTTCGATCGGTGGCCTCGTCATCGCCGGCTTCGCGGTCGGCGGACTGTTCTACACCTTGAGCGTGTCGCGTTTGCTGCCGCGGCTCGGCGTCAACGCCATGATGATTTCCGGCGCCGTGCTGATGGGCCTGCAACTCGCTATCGTAGCCTTCGGCCCACGCTGGCAGCTGCAGGCCGTCAACTTCATCCTGATGGGGTGGGGCTTCTACATGCTGCACGGCTCGCTACAGGTTTTCGCCAGCGAGCTCTCGGTGGAAGCCCGAGCCACCGCGCTGTCGTTGCACTCGTTTTTCTTTTTCATGGGCCAGACCGTCGGCCCTGTCGCCTACGGGTTTGGCATCCTGAACGCCGGCAAGATACCGGCCCTAATGACCAGCGCGGTCATTATCGTCGCACTTGGCTTTGCCTGTGCTCGGCTATTGCGGCAGAGCAGGCCGGCGGACGTGGACGCGACCTAGAGCGAGATGGCTTTTCGTCGAATCGCCATCTCGCTCTATCTTTTTGTTCGAGCATGATCTTTTTCGGAAAACCGGTACCCACTTTTCCGGATCATGCTCTAGCCAAGAGCCGTAACGGAGGTCGGCCGGCGACGGTCCCAGGGCACCGCATCGGACACAGGGCGTCCGTAAAGGCGCCGGCCTACCACGATGGATTCGATCAACCTGCGATACCCGATATATGTATATGTATTCTCAAAGCCGTCAGCTTTCTTGGCATGGGCTGACCGCCGTGCCATTTTGGCGGCGAGGCATTGTGCAACGGAAAAGCCGGCCCGGGGGAGAGATCGCAGTGTACCGCCAAGTTGCTTTTCTAGGCTCGATCGCGATCGCCATGCTGGGCGCAGCACCGGCTGCTCACTCGGAATCCGAGCGGTGCCAGGAGTTGGCTCGCCGGTACGAGATTGCCGAACCCCAGATCACCGCGACCGAAGTGTCGTTGACGCTGTTTTCGGCGGTTGACGGCAATTGCATCGCTTTGGCGACCGAACTGCTCGACCACGGAGCGTCAGTCGACGCGCGGGACCGGCTGGGTGCCAAGCCGCTGAGCCATGCTGCGCGGTCCGGCCATCTTGAGATGGTCGATTTGCTGCTGGCGCGGGGCGCGCCGATCGACGCGCGCAATCTCGCCGGCGCCACCGCGCTGTACTTTGCCGCCGAGGCTGGCCATGCCTCGATCGCGCAACGGCTGATCGAACGCGGCGCCGACGTCAAGCTGGCAGGGCGCAGCGGGATTTCTCCGGTTGCCGCCGCCGCCTATGCCGGCAACGACGAGATCGTTGCGGCGTTGCTGGCGCGTGGAGCCGATGAGCGAACACCCGACGAGACCGGCAAGCCGCCGATTATCTATGCGGCGGCCGGCGCCCGGCTCGATATCGTCAAGCGGTTGCTGGCGCGAAATATCGATGTCAACGCCCGCTATCCCAATGATCTAACGGTGCTGATGTGGGCGTCGGGCCCGGATGAGCAGGCGCCGGAGGCGCAGGCGGTGAAGGTCGTTTCGTTTCTGCTGGATGCAGGTGCACATATCGATGATCGGGATGCGCGGGGCCGTACCGCTCTGATGATTGCGGCCGAAGGCGGCCATGGCGAGATCGCCGATTTGTTGTTGGCACGCGGGGCCGATCCGTCTCTCGCGGACAAGGCCGGAAAGCGCGCCGCGGACCTCACCGTGCTTTCGGCGCTGCGCGAACGGCTGACGCCGCGGTAGATCATGATGCTCTGAGACGGCTCAGAGACCGGAGAGGTATTCTTCTAGCGCGGCGAGATCATCGGGGGCCGTCGCCAGCATCAGGTCGGTCATGCCGGGATTGTTGCCCCGCGCGCGGGTGCGGAAATCAGCGATGGTTTTGGTCAGGTAGTCTCTGCTCTGGCCCGCCAGGCGAGGCACGGTGCCGTCGCCCTGAAACTGATCGAGATGACAGCCCGTGCAGCCGACGGACCGGTTCGCGCTCTGGGCGCGCTCTGACACATCTTTCGGCGCCCGTGGCTGGCCGAGATCGGGCCACGGCTTGCTCGAGAAATATGCCGCAAGCGCAAGCATCTCCTGCCGCTCCATCGACGCAACGATCAGCTGCATGATGTCGCTCTTGCGGTCGCCGCGCTTGAAATCGCGCAGCTGGATGTAAAGGTAGCCCTCTTTCTGCCCCCAAATGACGGGAAACATCTTGTCGATCGGTTTGCCGTCCGTGCCGTGACAGCTGGCGCAGACCTGCGCCTTTTCTTCTATGCTTTGCGCGTTCGCCTGCGAGATGGAGAGGCTCCAAACTGCTCCGAACATCACGGCGCCAAAAAACAGCCGATCCAACCTGCCGCGCATCCATTCATTCCAATCAGGGGGCTTTAACAGAAGCGGGGCCGTGACCGGCCCCGCTTTATTATTCGATTGCCTGTGCGCTCAGTTGAGCGAGAAGGCGATAATGTTGTTGCCGCGGTGAAAATCGACCTGGGTGTTGCCGCCCGCGCCGACCACGATGTATTGCTTGCCGCCCACCATGTAGCTGGAGGGCGGAGCGTTGACGCCGGCACCGGCGCGGAAACTCCACAACTCCTTGCCGTTGGACGAGTTGTAGGCCGCAAACTTGCCGTTGCCTTCACCCGTGAACACGAGGCCGCCCGCCGTGGCGAGAATGCCTCCGATCATCGGCTCCGGCGTCTTCACCTGCCACTTGATCTTGCCGGTATCGTAGTTGACGGCGGTAATGTTGCCCGCCTGCGCCTCGGTCGGGATCACCTTGAAGGCACCGCCAAGCCACAACTTGCCGTTCGGATACGGCGAGTTCTCGACATGGTAAGTCATGGGCTGATGCAGGTTGATGGCGTAGGCGAGCGACTGCCCGGGATCGGTGGCAATCGGCGACCATTCGACACCGCCGTTGGCGCCCGGCAGCATGCGCGCGCCATCCTTGGTGGGAAGCACCCACATGTTCTCCTGCGGCACCATGGCCTCGGAGAAGCGGATCAGGCTGCAATCCTTGCGGTCATGAACATAGATATGACCGGTCTTGCCGGCATGGATCACGCCGGGAATGGTCTTGCCATCCTTGCCCTTCACGTTCACGAGCACCGTCGGGCTTACAGCATCGAGGTCCCACACGTCGTGGGCGATGTACTGGAAGTGGCAGACATATTTGCCGGTGTCGAGATCGAGGGAAACCAGCGAGTCGGTGTAAAGGTTGTCGCCGGGGCGGACCGAACCGTCGAGATCGGGGGAGGGATTGCCGACCACAAAGTAGATCCGGTTGGTTGCCAGATCGATGGAAGGATTCTGCCACACGCCGCCGCCAAGTTTTGCGAAGGGGTCGCCGGTTTTGGCAAGCTGGTCCTTTTCGGCCTGGATATTGCGGTGCATATCGCGGCCGGTGGCGTCTTTCGTCGCCCAGACCCCGACTGAGTTCTCCGGAATCGTGTTGAACGTCCAAAGCAGCTTGCCGGTCTTCGCATCATAGGCCTTCAGGAAGCCACGGATGCCGTATTCGCCGCCATTTGTGCCAATCAGCACCTTGTCCTTGATGACGGTAGGCGCCATCGTCTCGCTGTATCCAGCTTCCGGATCCGCGATGTCGGCCTGCCAGGCTATTTCGCCGGTCTTCGCCTTCAGGGCCACAAGCTTGGAATCAAGCGTCGCCAGATAGACGAGGTCGCCGAGAACCTGGACCCCGCGATTGTTGGGACCGCAGCAGTAAGTCGTGATCGGTCCCATCTTGTGATTATAGTGCCAAAGCTGCACGCCGGTTTTGGCGTCGAGCGCATAGACATGGCTGAACGATGTCGTCACATACATGACGCCATCGACGATAATCGGCGAGGTCTCCAGCGATTCCTTGACGTCGGTCTGGAAGATCCATGCGACGTGCAGGTTCTTCACGTTGTCGCGGTCGATCTGTTTGGCAGGATAAAAGCGCGTCTGGGCATAGTTGCCGTTGGTCAGCAGAAAATTGCTGGCGCTCTTGTCTGCCTTGTCGAGCTGATCCTGAGTGACGGCTGAAATCGTCGCGTGGCCAGACGCCGACTTGGCATCCTGCTTAACTTCTTGCGCGTTGACGGGCGCTGTCAGAAGACCGACAACCCCAAGCAAAGCAGCGCCTGCAAAGGTATGTTTACCCATGTGCTTACCCCCTAAATGTTATGTTTGGCGTCCAAGGGTACGCCTTGAATGCTCGTCGTCCTGATTATCGTGGGACCTATGCAATCTGAGCCGATTGGAACGATTTAACAAGATCAAAGCGCCGCCTGTATTTTCTTTGGGCTTGGCGACCCACCTCTTGGTGGATTGATATTGCAGAGCAGCATGGAGGGCCTTCGCGCGGCTCATCCAAATTATGCATCCAGGTCATCATGGGTGATCGTTCGCAGCTGGCGGCAGCAGGATCAGCCCCGGCCGCGATAGGGCGCGACGCCCTGATCGGGAATCCACATCCCTTTCGGCAGTTTGCCGGTCTGCCAGAACACGTCGATGGGAATGCCGCCGCGCGGATACCAGTAGCCGCCGATGCGCAGCCATTTCGGCTTGATCTCGGCCGATATCCGCTTGCCGATCGCCACCGTGCAGTCCTCATGGAAGGCGCCGTGATTGCGGAAACTGGCGACATAGAGCTTCAGCGATTTCGATTCCAGCAGCCACTGGCCCGGCACATAGTCGATCACGAGATGGGCGAAATCCGGCTGGCCGGTGACCGGACAGAGCGAGGTGAATTCCGGCGCGGTGAACCGCACCAGGTAGTCTGTATCCTTCTGGGGGTTGGGCACGCGGTCGAGCGTTGCTTCGCCCGGTGCCGTGGGCCACGCCACGGCGCGGCCGAGCTGGAGGCCCCCTGATTTCGACGCGGACGCCGATGATTTGCGTGGTTTTCTGGGCATCGCGGTCTCCGTTGCGGCGTTATTAGACAATTGTGACGCCAACGTCACCCGATGACGTGCCTTTTCCGCCTCCAAGCCTTGCTGTAGAAGCAGCGCCAGCCACCCACTCCCACCATTCCCCGAAGAGGCACCCATGACCGCCATCGTCGACATCATCGGCCGCGAAATTCTCGATAGCCGCGGGAATCCGACAGTTGAGGTCGATGTCGTCCTCGAAGACGGCTCGCTCGGCCGCGCGGCGGTGCCCTCGGGGGCCTCCACCGGCGCGCATGAGGCCGTCGAGCTGCGTGACGGCGACAAGACGCGCTACCTCGGCAAGGGAGTGCGAAAGGCCGTGGAGGCGGTGAACGGCGAGTTACTCGAGGCGCTCGGCGGCATGGACGCCGAGCAGCAGGTCCAGATCGACGAGACCATGATCGGGCTTGACGGCACCCCGAACAAGAAGCGTCTTGGCGCCAATGCCATTCTCGGCGTGTCGCTCGCGGTGGCCAAGGCTGCCGCCGAGTCCCGCGACATGCCGTTGTATCGCTATGTCGGGGGCACTTCGGCGCGAACCCTGCCGGTGCCGATGATGAACATCGTCAATGGCGGCGTCCACGCCGACAACCCGATCGACTTCCAGGAATTCATGATCATGCCGGTCGGCGCCAGGACTTTTGCCGAGGCGTTGCGCTGCGGCTCGGAGATTTTCCACACCTTGCGCGCCGAATTGAAAAAGGCGGGCCACAATACCAACGTCGGCGACGAGGGCGGTTTCGCGCCGAACCTGCCATCGGCGGACGCAGCCCTTGAATTTGTCATGGCTGCGATCGGCAAGGCCGGCTACAAGGCCGGCGGCGACGTCATGCTGGCGCTCGATTGCGCGGCCACCGAATTCTTCAAGGACGGCGCTTACGTCTATGGCGGCGAGAACAAGACCCGCTCGCGTTCCGAGCAGGCGAAATATCTGGCCGATCTCGCCGCGCGTTATCCGATCGTCTCGATCGAGGACGGCATGTCCGAAGACGACATGGACGGCTGGAAGGAATTGACCGATCTTATCGGAAGCAAGTGCCAATTGGTCGGCGACGATGTGTTCGTCACCAACGTGACCCGGCTAGCCGACGGTATCAAGCACGGCCGCGCCAACTCCATCCTGGTCAAGGTCAACCAGATCGGCACGCTGACGGAGACGCTGAGCGCGGTCGAGATGGCCTACAGGGCCGGCTATACCGCGGTGATGTCGCACCGCTCCGGCGAGACCGAGGATTCCACCATCGCCGACCTCGCGGTCGCCACCAATTGCGGTCAGATCAAAACCGGCTCGCTGGCACGCTCCGATCGTATCGCCAAGTACAATCAGTTGCTGCGGATCGAGCAGGAACTGGGCACGCAGGCGAAATATGCGGGCAGGGCGGCGCTGAAGGCACTGGTGTGAGACTGCAACGCGCTCAGCTTACGTCGCGTCGATATCCAAAGAACATAAAGCGGGAGGGTCAACATGAGCGCCGAAACGACGGGGCTTCAACTGCGTTCCTTGATCAGGAAAAACGGCGAGCTCGAGATATCGCTGGTCAGCGTCCCGACGCCTGAGCCGTCCGCCGATGAAGTCGTGGTGCGAGTCGAGGCCTCGCCGATCAATCCGTCTGACCTCGGGCTTCTGATCGGCGCGGCCGACATGGCGACCGCCAAGGCCACCGGCTCGAAGGATGCGCCGGCGATTACTGCGCATGTGCCGGAAGCGGCGATGAAGGGCATGGCGGGACGGCTCGACGAGTCGATGCCGGTCGGCAATGAGGGCGCCGGCGTGGTGGTCGGGACCGGCTCGTCCGACGCGGCCAAGGCACTGATGGGCAAGACGGTCGCGATGATCGGCGGCGCGATGTACGCGCAGTACCGCACGATTCGCGTCCGGGATTGTCTGGTGCTGCCGGCGGGAACCACGCCTGCAGAAGGCGCCTCATGCTTCGTCAATCCGTTGACCGCGCTCGGTATGGTCGAAACCATGCGGCGCGAGGGCCACAAGGCCCTGGTGCATACCGCGGCCGCATCCAATCTGGGCCAGATGCTCAACAGGATCTGTCTCAAGGACGGCATCAGCCTCGTCAATATCGTCCGCAGCCCGCAGCAGGCGGAGATCCTGCGCAAGATCGGCGCCAAACATATCTGCGATTCCACCACGCCCACCTTCATGGATGATCTGACCAATGCGCTGGTGGAAACCGGCGCGACGCTGGCGTTCGACGCTATCGGCGGCGGCAGGCTCGCTGGCCAAATTCTCACCTGCATGGAGATATCAGCCAACAAGACCGCCAAGGTCTACAGCCGCTATGGCTCGAGCGTGTACAAGCAGGTCTATATCTACGGCGCTCTCGATCCTCGGCCGATCGAGTTGAACCGGGCGTTTGGCATGGCCTGGGGGGTCGGCGGCTGGCTGCTGTTTCCGTTCCTGCAAAAAATCGGCGCCGCCGACGGCGAGAGGCTGCGCCAGCGGGTCTCCGCCGAACTCAAGACGACGTTTGCCAGCCACTACACGCAGGTGGTGTCGCTGCGGGAAGCGCTGCAGCTGTCAAATGTCGCCGTCTACGCCAAACGCGCCACCGGCGAAAAATATCTGATCAATCCGAACAAGGCGGGGTAATGTTCGGAGGCCCGCGCGCGGTCGAATGACCGGCGCAGGCTTATTCTTGCCCGATCGATCATCGATTTACGGGAGTTGTTGAAGCATTTTTAAGCAGGGACAAAATTCAATGTCGACAGATTTAAAGTATCTTGCTCTCACCGCCATTCTCACTGCCTCGCTGTGGATACCCTATGTGATCGCGCAGGTGCGGATCAACGGACCTCTGACGCCTCAGAACTATTCCGATCCAACTCCGCGGGCGCTGCCGTTATGGGGCAAACGTGCCGACCGGACCTATATCAATGCGGTCGAGACCTTCGCGCCGTTTGCGGCGCTGGTGATCGTGGCTCATCTGGCCGGCAAAGCTGATGCGACGGCGTTCTGGGCCACCAGCTTTTTCTGGCTGCGGCTTGCCCACGCCGTGGTTTATCTGCTCGGCATTCCCTATGTGAGGACGCTGATCTTCACGCTCGGCTACGTGGCGATTGTCGGGATATTCTGGGAGGTCATCAGATAATTGCGAACGCCTATGCGTGCGGCGTGAACCTTGCCGGAGCCAACCATGCTCGATCATGTGACGATCGGAACCAGTGATCTCGCCCGCGCCAGGGAGTTTTACGATCGCGCCTTGAAGCCGCTCGGCATCGAGCGGCTTTTCGCAGATGGCCAGACGGCTTCGGGATATGGCTTGGGCAACAAGGCGTTCTTCTGGATCGGCGCTCGCGATGCGGTTATGACCGGCACGCATGTGGCCTTTATCGCGCCTGACCGTGCGACCGTCGATGCCTTCCATGCGGCGGCCCTTGCCGCCGGCGGCCGGGACAATGGCGCGCCAGGCCTGCGGCCGCA
>JAJYAH010000200.1 GCA_021779635.1 Pseudomonadota bacterium
ACGTGCTCAAGTGTGGGCACCTTGACCTTGAGGCGGTCCGCCATTGCGGCGTGATCGAAATCGCGAAATCGCTGTGGAACGATCAGCACGCGCGTCTCGGCCAAGGTCAGCATGAATTCCATTTCGCGATCGCGGAAAATAGGCATGATGGGATTTGTGACCGCGCCGATCCGCAGCAGTGCGAGGTGAAGGACCACGAATTGCCACCAATTCGGCAACTGATACGACACCACTTCGCCAGGCTTGACACCAATCCGCAACAAATTAGCCGCGATTCGATCGGCAGTTTGCTGCAGTTCGCCGTATGTCAGCGCCGTACGTCGGTTGGACGCAGCTTCGTAGCCAACAACCGCGAGCCGCCCTGGATCGTTTCTGGCATGCCTCGAAAAAAACTCGAGCAAGGTTTGATCGCTCCAGAATCCAGCGGCCCGCATCGCTTGCTTGCGTTGATCTGACAAGATCGGATCCATCGCCATTGTACGCCTCTCCTTATGAAATCCTTGGAGCACCGAGGTCGGGGCCCAGGAAAAAGTCCGCTTCCATCTCGCCCGACAGCTCGCCATCTCCTCCGTGGTTTATGCGGCGCCAAGTTTCTCGCGGAGCCTGTCAACCGCTTCGGGATTGGCGAGTGCGGAAAGATCGCCGGGATCCTTGCTTTCGAACACTGCTCGCAGTACCCGGCGCATGATCTTCATGTTGCGGGTTCGAGGCAGATCATCCACAAAAATGATCTTCTCCGGCCGGTACGATGCTCCCATGCCATTCACGATAGCGGATGAGAGCTCGTTGACAATTTCACTCTCGACGTTCCTGCCTGGCATGAGCACGCAGGCACAAACAATCGCCGAACCCTTTACCGGGTGCGGAATACCGAACACCGCCGCCTCGGAGACCTTGCCGGTGTCTATCAGAATACCTTCGAGCTCGGACGGTCCGGTCCGCTTGCCTGAAATCTTGATGGTGTCGTCGGAGCGCCCGAGAATATAGTAAAGCCCATCATGTCCGCGCATCGCAAAATCGCCATGCACCCACAGGCCGGGAAGCGTGCTCCAGTAGCTTTCGATATAGCGCGCATCGGCCTTCCACAAGCTCTTGGTCAACCCGATCGACGCATGGCGGAGCACCAGTTCGCCGACTTCGCCCGGTGGCAAACTTTTGCCGGACATATCCACGATGTCCGCGCCGACACCGAGCGCCGGACGGGAGAACGAACCGGGGTTCATCGGATGGTTCGGCGTCCCCGTGAAGATGCAACCTCCAACCTCGGTGCCACCGGAAATGTTGATGATCGGAAGCTTTCTCTTGCAGACATACTCGAAGAACCATTGCCACGGTGCGTTGGTCCATGCCTCGCCGCCGGACGCGGTCATACGCAGGCTCGACAGATCGTGGCGCTCGACGTCCTGCGTTCCATAGCGCATCAAACTACGGACTATGGTGGGGGATACTCCGAGATAGCTTACGCGATGATCCTGGATCAGCCGCCAGAATCGTCCAGTGTCCGGAAAATCCGGCGTGCCTTCGGCGATCAGAAGGCTCGCGCCGGCGAAACTGGGAATACACGCGCACATCGCGCCGACCATCCAGCCCATGTCACTGAGGAAGAAAAAACGGTCCGACGATTTGAAATCGGCGCAGATGATCATGTCGCGTGTGACCATAGAACCGATGAAGCTGATATGGGTCCAAACGCAACCCTTCGGTTCGCC
Source organism: Pseudomonadota bacterium (assembly GCA_021779635.1). The sequence continues at coordinate 1,710 of JAJYAH010000200.1, forward strand.
GGTGGTTCCCGAAGTGTACAGCAGAATCGCGGGATCTTCCGCTTTCATTTCGACGGTCGCGATCGCTTCATTCTTGCCGGCGACGATATCGTGCCACCAGTGATCGCGGCCCTCCCGCATCGGAGTTTCGATCTCAAGGCCTTTGCGATCGACGACGATCACGTGCTGCACTGTCGGTGAGGAGTCGAGCGCGACGTCGAGGATGGATTTGAGCGGTGCCGCAGCGCCACGCCGCCAGGTCCCGCTCGCGGTGATGACCGCCTTGGCGCCACCATGGTTGAGCCGGGTTTGCATGGGAGCCGGACCGAAGCCTGAGAACAGCGGCATCAGGATCGCGCCCAATTTCAGCACCGCGAAAAACGCGATAAAGGTTTCCGGCAGGTTCGGCAAATAGAGAGCGACCACATCGCCCTTACCGACGCCGAGATTACGCAGTCCCTGCGCAAGCCGTCCGACGCCGCGGTCCAATTCGCGATAGGTAAGCGCGCGCTGTTCGCGCTTGTCTTCACCCTCCCAGACCAAAAATGTCTGGTCCCACACGGGCGTGCTGCGATGCTTGTCGATGCAGTTCAGCACGACGTTGGTGGTCCCGCCGACGCACCAGCGTGCCCATGGCTGCCCGCGCGACAGATCCAACATCTGGTCGTAACTGCGATAGAATCGAACATCGCAGAACTTAAAGACTTCCTCCATTAGCCATGCCGGATCGGCCTCAGCCTTCGACGCGAGGTGATCGTAATCGTCATATCCGGTTGCGCCCAGGAAAGCGGTCAGATTACTTGCTGCAATTAGCTCGGGCGGAGGTGTCCATGCATAGGACGTTGGATTATTCATCGACTACGTTCCCTGATTTGCAGTCAAGTTCAATTCGGGATTGACTTACCGGCCGATAGGAACGCATGCCCGATCGAACACGAGACGGTGGACAGGCCCGTCCGATAAGCATGTGTCCAGCATGGACGCCTAATGCTAACGCTCTCGTCCTGCGAGTTCAATCGATTCTAACAATCGTTTGATAGATCTATTCGTATGGAACAACAATGAGGTATCCGTCTTCGGGCGCCGGTCGCGACCCGATTTGACTTGCCTCAATTTCTAACATCTGTTAGGTGAATGCAAGTACCAATCGAGGCGCAAGTGACAATCAACCCGGACCTCGCGGAATTTCTCGCTCCAACGCATTATGTGGATTGCGACTCACCTGCGATTAGAGATTTTGTCTCGCGTGTGGCTGGCGACAAACAAGACCGGTCGGCCGCCGAGAAGGCGATCCTCCTATTTAACGCGGTACGAGACCAGATCAGATACGACCCCTACGCGGTGAGTTTGTCCGAAGCCGATTATCGCGCCAGCGAGATTCTCAAAATGCCTTCGGCGTTTTGTGTTCCGAAGGCAATATTGTTGACGGCCGCCATGCGCGCAGCGGGAATCCCCGCCGCGATCGGCTTTGCAGACGTTCGCAACCATCTGAATTCCCCCAAGCTGACGGAGTTAATGGGGACTGATCTCTTCATTTATCACGGCTACGTCGCGCTTTGGCTCGATGGGAAGATGTTCAAAGTTACGCCCGCGTTCAACATGGAGCTATGTGAACGATTTGGAGTCCGACCTCTTATCTTCGACGGTACGGCCGACGCCTTGTTTCACGAGTTCGACACGAGCGATCATCGCCATATGGAGTATGTCAATGACCGAGGTTGGTTCGCCGACGCTCCGATAGGCAAGATGCTTGAGGACTTCCGCATTGCATATCCCGCGCTGGTGACATTGAATACTGGTGGTGTCTCAATAGATGACGCTGCCTTCGGAGCGCCTCAATCAGGGGAGTAGGCCGGAGCGAACGAAACCACGGGATCTGACTACCCGAACCCAGGTGCGAACTGAATACGACACCCTGGGCGCGCAGTTTATCGATGGCGCGGTCGGCATCATCCATTTGGCCCGGCCCGAAAATCTACGCACGGCGGCACAGGTTTCGCCGAGAGATGGCAACGGCGGCGATAGGTACGCTCATTTTGAGGCATGCCGCAATTCGGAAGGCTGCTTGGCGTATTGAACAGCGACACGTCCGACCTTTTCGCGCGCGATGACAAGTTTCTGAATTTGTGCGGTCCCGTCACCGATTTGTAGACCCATGACATCGAGGTAACGCTGATGAAACGGCAGATCGGTGGTGTAACCGTAGTGGCCGTGGGTCAGCAGGCACTGGTGGATGATCTCGCAGGTCACCTTCGGAACATACCATTTGCACATCGCAGCTTCCGCGGTGTGTGCAAGCCCGCGATCTCTGAGCGAAAGCGTATAGTAACAAAGCTGCCGCATCATGGTGAGCTGGGTCTCAGCTTCCGCGAGCGGAAAGCTCACGCCTTGAAACTGCGCGATCGGCCGCTCGAAGGCGGTTCTTTCCGTCGAGTATTGCCATGCTTCGTCGACCGACGCCTGCGCCGGTCCGATGCACTCAAGGCCGATCAAGGCACGGCTATAGTCGAAGCCCGACATGATTTTGGAGAAACCCTTGTTCTCCTCTGCCATCAGGCACTCGGCCGGAATGAAGACGTCGTCGAAGAACACCGAGCCGCGACCGACAGGCTTAGTCCCGATATCGTCGAAGTGAGTACGCGTAATTCCGCTCTGCGCCAGATCGACAAAGAATGCGCTGACGCCACGTGCGCCGTCTTCGACCTTCCCAGTGCGCGCGAAGATGATTGCTGCGTCGCATTGATCCGAGAAGCTCATCGATGTCTTTTCACCGTTGAGGCGATAGCCATTTCCTGATTTTTCGGCTCGCAGAATAAGATTGGCCGCGTCCGAACCGCCCCGCGGCTCGGTCAGGCCGAGGCCGATGATCTTCTCACCGCGGGCCACTTGCGGTAGCCACTCCTGAGCGATTTCGGGCGAGGCGTGCTCTGCGAGCATCCCGCCGAGCAGTGACGCCAGGAGTTGGACGTAGCTGGCGTTGAAGTCTCCATAAGCGATCTGCTCGACAATAATGCCTGCCGTCACGCTGCTCTCGCCAAGGCCGCCGTATTTTTCCGGCAGATCGGCGCCGATCAGGCCGAGTGCCCCCATTTGTTTCAGCATGGCACGATCGATGCGGTGTTCCCTTGCCCGCCTCTGATAGTGGGGGCCCAGCTTGTCCTTCGCGAAACGCTTCGCGGTTTCCTGGAAAGCCTGCTGTTGCTCGCTAAGCGCGTAATCCATCGCGACCTCTCCCATCTGGCTGACTTTGAGTGCTTGCATTCAGTCTAACAACTGTTAGAAATTTAACAACCAGCTACGGAGCCAAGTCCATGCTGACGCCAACCACCCCCGGAACACCGCTTTACCCTCATTTGCTATCTCCGCTGCAGGTCGGGCGAACCACGTTGCGTAACCGCATGATCATGGGGTCGATGCACACCCGCCTCGATATGGAGGAGAACGGCGTGCACAAGATGGCGGTTTTCCTTGCCGAGCGCGCCAAGGGGGAGGTCGGACTCATCATCACCGGTGGTTATGCGCCCAACACCGCGGGTCTGATCGAGCCTGGGGGGCCGATTTTGACCGAACGTGCACAAGCTCGTGAACTTCGCCGCATCACCGATGCTGTGCATCAGCACGGTGGCAAAGTCTGCATGCAGGTGCTGCATTCGGGCCGCTATTCCAAGCAACAGGACTGCGTCGGTCCTTCCGACATCCCGACCCGCATCAATCGGTTTCCCCCGCGCGCGATGACTGGGGCAGAGATTGAACAGACGATCTCGGATTACGTGCGCTGCGCGCTGCTCGCCAAGGAGGCCGGGTTCGATGGCATTGAGATCATGGGGTCGGAAGGTTATCTCATTAATCAGTTCGCGGTGCTGCGCACCAACAACCGTACCGATGAGTGGGGCGGATCGGAGGAGAACCGCCATCGGCTCGCGGTGGAACTCGTCAGGCGCTCGCGAAGCGCCACCGGCGACGACTTCATCATTGTCTACCGAATCTCGGCGTTGGACCTCGTCGAAGGCGGTGCAACCGGCGAGGAGATCGATCGGCTTGCCCAACGGGTCGAGGCCGCGGGCGCCGACATTCTCAACACCGGTATCGGCTGGCATGAAGCGCGCGTTCCCACCATCGCTTACGTCATTCCGCGCGGCGCATGGCGTTTTGCGGCATCGCGTCTGAAAAAAGCGGTCAGCATTCCGGTAGTGGCATCAAATCGCATTAATACGCCGGATACCGCAGAAGAAATTCTGGCGGCGGGCGATAGCGACCTAATATCGATGGCCCGCCCGATGCTGGCCGATCCGCACTTCGCCAGGAAGGTGCGGGAGGGCAACGCCGGCAAAATCAACATCTGCATTGCCTGCAATCAGGCCTGCCTCGATCTGATCTTTTCCGAGCGGACCGCGAGTTGCCTGGTTAATCCGCGTGCCTGCCGCGAGACCGAGTTTGAGGACGGCCCGGCTCAGACCTCGCGCAGGATCGCAGTGATTGGCGCAGGCGCGGGCGGTCTCGCAGCTGCCGCGGAAGCCAGCCGACGCGGGCACAAGGTAACCCTGTTTGAGGCCGCTGATCGCATAGGCGGGCAACTCAACCTTGCCCGAGCAGTCCCGGGCAAGGTCGAGTTCGACGAAATGCTGAGTTATTACAGCGGCCAAATCGCCGATGGCGGCGTCGATCTCCGGCTGAATTCGGCGCCGGCGGTCAGTGACCTGAAAGATGCACGGTTCGATGCCGTCGTTGTCGCCTGTGGTGTCCATCCTCGCGTCCCGGAGATTCAAGGCATCAATCATTCGAAGGTGATATTTTATAACGATCTATTGAGTGGCAAACGCCACGCGGGGCGGCGAGTGGCCATCATCGGCGCTGGAGGTATCGGTTTCGATGTCGCCGAATACCTCTGCCATTCGCAGCCTGATGAACCGCCAAAATCACGGGCGATGGATATTCGTGAGTTTCAGCAGGAGTGGAATGTCGATGCCAGCCTTACGAAAGCTGGAGGGCTATCGGGCGATCCGCTGGCGCCAAAGCCAAGTCCGCGCGAAATTACGATGCTGCAGCGCAAGAAGACGCGGCCTGGCCTCGGTCTCGGCGTCTCGACTGGTTGGATCCTGCGTAGCAGTCTTGAAAAACGCGGAGTCAAGATTGTCGGAGGGGTGACCTATCAGCGAATCGATGATCTCGGGTTGCATTTCGTGGTCGACGGCGAGCCAAGTACGCTCGCCGTCGATACGATCGTAATTTGCGCCGGCCAAGTATCCAACCGCGACATGCTTGCCGAACTGCTCGAGACCGGAATCGAGACGCATGTCATCGGCGGCGCCAAGGAAGCTTTCGAACTCGACGCGATGCGCGCGGTCGAGGAGGGCGCGCGGATCGCGCAGGCACTTTAGTGCGATCGGGAGCCGAACTAAGATGAGTGCGCAAAGCATCCGGCCGAGTTACGGGTTCACCGACGACGAGCTCGCAACGATCCCGACAGTGTATCGATCCGATCTGTTCGCCGGCCAGACCATCATCGTCAGCGGCGCGGGGAGCGGACTCGGGAAGGCGATCGCATTCCTGTTTGCGAGGCTTGGCGCCAATCTGGCAATCTGCGGGCGCGATGCTGAGAAGCTCGCCCGCGTCATACCGGTTCTAGAGGGCCTCGGCGCCCGCGTCTTCAGCAGAAGTCTCACGATCCGCGATCCCGATCAAGTCAACGAATTCGTCAAAGACGTCTGGGATCATTTCGGCCGTCTCGATGTGATGGTCAACAATGCTGGTGGACAGTTCGCCCAGATGGCCATTGACTTCAAGCCAAAGGGCTGGAACGCAGTGATCGACACCAATTTGAATGGATCGTGGTGGATGATGCAAGCCGCGGCGCGCGAATGGATCGATCGCGGCAAGACCGGTAATATCGTCAATATTGTCGCGTTGATCTGGCGAGGCCTGCCAGGGATGGCGCACACTGTCGCGGCGCGCGCCGGCGTGATTTATGCGTCCAAGACCGTCGCGGTCGAATGGGCGCCGCACGGCATCCGGGTGAACTGTGTTGCGCCTGGCGTCAATGAAACCACGGCATTCGGCCGCTATGTTCCGGAAGGCTCCGCGACCTACAAGGAAGCGAATCCCATGAAACGGCACGGCGACGCCTGGGATATCGCCGAGGCCTGCGTTTATCTCGCGGCGCCGTCCGGGAAATTCATCACGGGCGAAACGCTTTCGGTAGACGGCGGGCAGCAAATGTGGGGCGATCCGTGGCCTGCCGGACGTCCGGAATATTTTCGCATTGGTCAGACGTAAACAAGCTCCCGAATCGAATATTCGATATGCCGCCACAGCGTTAGCGATTCTGACCGCTACGACAATCCTGCATCGCCGCGTTCGCGTTTGGCAAATTTAACGGCGTCGATCATGTCGCGGGCGTCGTGGGCAAGGTGTAGCGTCTCGCCGCCATCGATGTACCAGTCCTCGCCGGTGACGAATTGACCGAGCGGCGAGGACAGAAAAATGATTGCTGCAGAAATATCCTCGACGCTGCCCATGCGTCCCAGCACGTTACGGTTGAGCCTGACCCAGTCGTCCGGCGGTATCGGATAGCGGCCAAGCGCCTCAGTTTTGATGGTTCCGGGTGCGACGCAGTTTAGGCGAATACCGAACTCGGCCCACTCGTAGGCGAGCGTTCGCATCATCGCAGTAACGCCGCCGCGCGCTGCCGCAGTATGCACGAAGCCGCCAAGGCCGCTGCGGATACAGGCGGTTACGAACACAATCGATCCGCCATGCGCCAACATGAAATGGTCCGCGGCAGCCTTGGTTACCTGCCACGAGCCGATCAGGTTGTTGCGGATCACGGTCTCAAAGCCCTTGTTGCTGAGTTCGCGGGCTGGCGTCACGAATTGTCCGCCGGCATTATTGACGAGGATATTGAGCCCGCCGAACTCGGCTTTGATCTTCTGCATCGCGCGTTCGATCAGGTCGGGCTCGCGAATGTCCGCCGATACGGCAAAGGCCTCGCCACCCGCGTCGCGGATTACCTTTGCAGTGCTCTCTATCGGATCGATGCGGCGGCCGAGAACGACGATGCGGGCCCCGCAGCGCGCCATCTCAATGGCCGTGGCGCGGCCCATTCCTGTGCCGCCGCCGGTGACGAGTGCGACCTGACCCTTGAGAAGGTCCGGCGCGAAGCGCGTTTTTGAAGGACTTTCGTGCATCACCAATCCCATGCCTGAAAATGCTTTTGCGTTCGGTCAGGTTTAGGATATTCTAACATACGTTAGAATACATAAAAAGGCAGATCGATGTCAGACAATGAACCTATTCGTTACTCGGTCGAGGATGGCATCGCGACGATTACCATCGATCGGCCCGCGCGTAAGAACGCCTTGTCGGTTGAGGCGATGAACGGTTTGACCAATGCCTGGGAGCGTGTCGAACGGGATTCCCAGGCGAGGGTGGTGATCCTGACCTCGGCTGACTGCGGCGTATTCTCCGCCGGTCTGGACCTCAGGCAGGCAGCCGAGATCAGGGCGCGTGACGGTGTCGATATACTGACCCTGATGCGCGATCCGATGCAAACGGCCATGCGCACCGTTTCAAAGCCGATCATCGCGGCGATGACTGGGTCGCTGATGGCGGGCGGGATGCTGCTGGCGCTTAAGTGCGACCTTAGGATAGGCTTACGCGGAACACGAGCCGGGATTACCGAGGTCAAGATGGGGCGGGGATCGCCGTGGGCAGTGCCGCTGCTCTGGATGTTGCCGCAACCGGTGCTGATGGAACTCGTCTTGACCGGCGAGACCCTGCCGATCGAGCGGCTCGCGGAATATGGCTTCGTCAATTATCTGGAAGAAACACCCGACGCTGTTCGTGCGAGTGCATTGCAGCTTGCGCGCAAGATTGTGGAAGCCGCACCATTGTCGGTGAGGGCGGCCAAGGCCAGCGTGTTGGCCGCGATGGACCTCGGCTGCGAGAAGGGACTTGTTGAGGCCAACAGGCTTCATGTCGAAACCTACGCAAGCCTCGATGCCATCGAAGGCCCGAGAGCCTTTGCCGAGAAACGCAAACCGGTGTGGCAAGGTAA
>JAJYAH010000201.1 GCA_021779635.1 Pseudomonadota bacterium
TCGAGGAGGGCGTGCATGGCCGACACCAGCTGGCGGCGGTCCCCGAGCACGGCCACCGGCGGTGACGGCTCGTGGAGCTCGATCCGGATGCCCCGCTGCTCGGCGGTGGCCCGGACCCGCTCGACGGCCTCGGCCATGACCAGGTTCACGAGCACCGGCTCGCGCGGCGGGGCCTCCTCCGACTCGATCCGGCTGAGGTCGAGCAGGTCGTCGATGATGCGGCTCACCCGGAAGGCCTCGGTGTGGATGCGGCTGGGCCGATTCATTCCGATCGTCACGCTGGACCTGAGGCTCGATTACATGCGCCCGGCGGTGAAGGGTGAAACGGTGATCGCGCGCTGCGAATGCGTAAAGCTGACCAAACAGATCGCGTTCATCCGGGGGGTCGCCCACGGCGGCGATCCGGATCGGCCGATCGCGCATAGCGCGGCGACCTTCATGCTCAGCAGCTAGGCGGCTTTCCCGCTCTTGCGCTCTTCTGCTCTGCGAAGGACGTCATAGGCTGCCTGCACCTTCTGAAACTTGTCGGCGGCTTCCTTCAGATGCTTGAGGTAATTCAGGCCGACGCAATAGAAGGTGCGCGGTATCAGCGGCAGTTCGATCTTGACCTGCGCCAGGGAATGCGAGCGCTGCGTGCGTTGCCATTCGCCGAACGGCTCACCGCTGACCGCGATGACGCGGTCGCTTTCGACAATGCCCCAGGAAGTCTGTCCGTTCGCGGTGAACTTCAGCCAACGCATCTGCAATCCTCTTTATTCCGCCGCCGCCTGCGGCGATGTTTTCCACGCGCCAGCCGCCGGGCGCGGCAGCCCGAGATTCTCGCGCAGGGTCTTGCCGGCATAATCCTTGTGAAACAGACCGCGCCGCTGCAACTCCGGAACGACGTGGCGGACGAAGTCGGCATATGAGCCCGGCACATAGGTCGCCGCGATCACAAAACCATCACAGCCGCGGCCGACGAACATTTCCTCCAGCCGATCGGCGATTTCCTTCGGGCCGCCGACGATCGCGTCCTGGGTCTGGCCGCGGCCGCTGAAGGTGATGAAATCGCGCGTGCTGGGATGGGTCTTGCCGCTGGTCTTGAGCACGCCGTCGCGGATGCCAAGCATTCCCTGCATGCCCTGCAGCTCTTCGGTGGTCAGCGGTTCGTCGATGCCCTTGGAGGCGAAATCGTAGTTCAGTCCTTCCGACAGCAGCGACAGCGCATCAATCTCCAGCGGCAGCTTTTCGATCAGCGCCATCTTGTCTTCGGCCTCGGACTTGGTCGCGCCCGGTACCGGTGTGATCAAGTTGCAGAGAAACATCCGATCGGGATCGCGGCCGGCCTTGACGGCCTCATTCCTGATCGCGTCGTAGCCTTGCTTGGCGCTCGCCAGGTTGCGCGCCGCGGTGAATATCACCTCGCCCCAGCGCCCGGCGAAACGTTGGCCACGGCCGCTGGCGCCGGCCTGAATAATGACGGGATGGCCCTGCTGCGAGCGCGGCACCGTGAACGGCCCGCGCGACTTGAAGAACGGACCGTTGTGATCGAGGCGCTTGACCTTGTCCGGATCGGCGAACCGGCCGCTGGCCTTGTCGATCAGCAATGAACCGTCTTCCCAGGTGTCCCAATGGCCGAGCACGACTTCCATGAATTCGTCGGCGCGGTCGTAACGGAAATCATGATCGAGATGGGCGTCCTTTCCCATATTATGGGCTTCGCCGTCATTGACCGACGTGACCACATTCCAGGCGGCGCGGCCTCCTGTCATCAGATCGAGGGTGGCGAACCTGCGGGCGACATCGAACGGTTCATAATAGGTGGTGGAGCAGGTCGATGCGAGGCCGAGCTTTTCGGTGGCCATGCCCATCGCAGTCAGCACGACGAGGGGATCCATCTTGACGCAGCGGATGCCGTATTCGACGGTATGGGCGTGATCGTTGCCGTAGCGATCCGGCATGGCCAGGCGATCGTCGAAAAACGCCATGTGGAATTTCCCGGATTCGAGGATCCGCCCGATCTCCTGATAGTAGTCGGATGACATCGAATCGTCGCGTGACTCCGGATGACGCCACGAGCTCGGAAGGTTGGTGCAGTTCTGCGCCTGCAGGAAACCGACCAGCGCCATTTGCCGTGTCATCGAGAGCCTCCCGGTTACGCCGAAGCCGGCATGAATTTCGGATTCATAGATCGAGTTCGGCGGTCAGTTTGTATTCGCCGGCCAGCGCGCGCAACTTGTCCCAAGTGGCGTCTTCGATGTCGATGCCGGCGACCTTGCGCTGCTGCTCGCGGATATATTCGACCTCGCCTGGATAGAACACGCCGGTAGAGCCCTCGGACGGTGGCGTGGCCTTGAGATAGCGCGCGAATTCGGCGACCTCTTTCTTGAAATCCTTCAGCGGACGAAACGCCGCGACATTGAACACCGCCATGAAGCATCCGTCATTATGCCGGCCAGTCGGCTCGACCCCGAAGCCCAGGCCGGTGAGCAGCCCGCACAGCACCTCGACCATCGCTGCCAGGCCGCTGCCCTTGTAACCTTCGGTGCCGCCGAGCGGCAGCAGCGCGCCGCCCTTGCGGAATTGCAGGGGGTCGGTGGTTTGACGCCCTTCGCTGTCGACGATCCAGCCGGTGGGAATTTCCTCGCCGCGCGCAGCGGCAAGCTGGATCTTCCCGGCCGCGACTGCCGATGTCGCCATATCGAGATAGAACGGCGCATCGAGATCCGACGGTACAGCGATTGAAATCGGATTGGTGCCCAGCCGCGCCTCGCGGCCGCCGAACGGCGCGACGGCCTTCGGCGAACGGCCGGAATCGGCGGTGGCCAGCCCGATCATGCCTTCGCGCATCGCCATCATCGGATAGGCGGCCAGCCGTCCGACATGGCTTTGTCGAAATACCGTACAGGCCGCGACGTTGGCCGTTTTCGCCTTTTCGATCGTCAGTGCCATCGCCTTGGCATTGACGTGAAAGCCGAAGCCCCAATGACCGTCGATGACGGTCGTGGTCGGCGATTCCTGCACGATCGTCCACTTCGCGCCGGGAACGATATGCCCGACCTTGATGCGGTCGATATAGGTCGGGATCGCGATCACCCCATGCGAGTCATGGCCCGCCAGGTTGGCGTTGACGCAGCCAACCGCCACGGCGTTGGCTTCCTCGTCCGACGCCCCGGCGGCCTTGAGAAGTGCTGCGCCGATGCGCGTAAGACGGTCGGCCTGCACCAGCGCCATGGGAGTTCCTCTTTCAGCGCCCGCGCGCCAGCGGGTCTTGCTTGTTGTTGTGGCACATGGTCTCAAAGCGATGACCGGAGGGCAAGTGGCAAGATATCGAAATCGTCGGGGCTGCCAGCGACGGTCGCCGCGACCAGATTCCATCAGGCGGAATTGAAATGGCGGGCCTTGCGCGGAAAATCGGCGGGCCAAGGCAGCGATGTCTGATCTGCGAGCGACTGAAGGAATACTTCCGCGCCGATCGCGAAGGATGAGCCGTCCGGCAGTTGCAGGCTTGAACACCACTGGGCCGGCATCGGCTGCCGCACCCTGCGCATCTCAAATGCCGGACCCCACCACCATGCCGGGGCCGGCGATCTCTCCTGCTCCGGGACCGCGCGCCATTGCGCGAACTCACCCACGACGCGTTCGAATTGCAGATTCGCGGCTTGATGCATGATTGTCCTCGGCCGTCGGCACGATCGCCCGGGCGTACGCGTATCCGCCGGCGCTATTTCTCTTCAGCGGGGAATGCGGTCGCCGGGCCTTCGCCCATGATCAGCAGCACCGCTTCCTCGTCCTTGACGCCATCCCAATGCACCTGCTTGCCGAAATGGGTGATGAAACTTCCCGCCGGCATCGGGGTGGTGTTGGCGGGATCGAATTTCGGACCGGAGCCCACCCACCAGGTGCCCTTGACCACGACAATAAAGCGGTCGTTGGGATGGAAGTGCGGCCGGCTGAAATGATTGCCCGCGGTCCATTTGATATAGACGGCATAGAATCCGGGCTTGGTCGGATCGCCGACCAGGACGGCCATTTGCGCGCCCTCTGGGCCGACCGGACTCCACTGAATCTGGTCCGGCAATTTGTAGATCACCGCGGCGGGATTGAGTTCGGCGGCGGAGCCGACGCTCAGCATGCCGGCAAGACAGATCGGAATCAGGAGATATCGCCAAAGCCGATTTGTCATGGTGTCCTCCGCTGCGGGATGCGTGAGCTCAATTGCAGGCCCAAGTTCATCTGATCATTGTGCCATGCTAACCGGTATGGTTGCGACGGTGCAAGCCGCGCGCTTGCATGCGTCCCGGCCGAGGCTTGAGCGCAGCGCAATTGCAACTGGAAAAACCGCGCTTCCGTCTCAAGTTCTGCAAAGTACAGATCAGGCCGTTATGACTGGAGGCGGCGACAAACCCGCGCCGGTTTGGACCGACGCTTCCGTCTTGGGCGGATGAGCCTTGCTGTGCCATGCCCAGGCGGTTCGGATGATGGTTGCGAGATCTGAATGCGCGGGACGGAATTTCAGGGTCTGGCGCGCCGCGGTGGGGTCGGCGACCAGATAGGTCGGATCGCCGGCGCGGCGCGGCTTGATGACATGGGCCACCTTCCGTCCGGTCTCGGCTGCGATGGCGCTGAGGATTTCGCGCACCGAGAAGCCCGTACCGGTGCCGAGATTGAAGGTGCCACCGGTATGCCCCTTCATCAGAAGTTCCAGCGCACGCATGTGCGCCGCCGCCAGATCGGTGACATGAATATAGTCGCGGGTCGCGGTGCCGTCGGGCGTGTCATAATCGTCGCCGAACACCGCGAAGTCCGCAACATGACCCTGCAGCGCCATCATCGCGCGGGGAATGAGATGGGTCTCGTTATCGCGCAACTCGCCGATCCCGCCTGAGGCGTCGGCGCCGCTGGCGTTGAAATAGCGCAGGCAAAACGCTCCCAACCCGTAGGCGCTGCGATAATCCGCGAGCATTCGCTCGATCATCCATTTCGAGGCGCCGTAGGGATTGATGGGCGCGCAAGGATGGCTTTCGTGCAGGGCGTTGCTGTCGGCATTGCCGTAGACCGCGCCGGTCGAGGAGAACACCAGGCGGTTGCAGCCGGCCTCGCGCATCGCATCGAGCAGCGACAGCGTGCCGGCGACATTGTTCAGGTAATATTTCCGCGGGTCGACGACCGACTCGCCGACCAGGCTCGATGCTGCGAAATGCATCACCGCGACGACAGGATGCTGCGCGAAGGCGTGAGCCAGCGCGGCCTTGTCCAGGAGGTCGCCGACCACCAGCGAGCCGGTGACGAAATTGCGGTGACCGGTCGATAAATTGTCGTAGGCGACCGGATGATATCCGGCCGCCAGCAGCGCCCTGCAGCAATGCGAACCGATATAGCCGGCGCCGCCGGTGACCAGAACGGCCGGACGATCGCTCAAACCGGTACCCGTCTTGCGAAGCGTGTGGTTCATCGCAGCACCCGGTGCAGGATTATCAAATCGGCGCTAGCCTTGTGGCGTTCGATCGGTGTTGGAGGACCGGCTCTTGTGGAACAACAGATAGAGTGCGCGGGGATTGGTGGTCAGATATCGCCAGAACAGGCGGCGTGGCTCCAGCCAGATCCGCCAGGCCCATTCGAGCCCGATCTGCTGCATCCATCGCGGGGCCCTGGGCCGGCTGCCGGACAGGAAGTTGAACAAGCCGCCGGAGGTCTTGATGACGCCGACATTGGACAGCCGCGGGGCGAACTCCTCGACAAAGGCCTGTTCATAGGGAACGCCAAGCGCCACCCACAGATAATCCGGCGCCAGCGCGTTGATCTCGTCGACCCTGGCCCGGAGCGCGTCGCCTCTCAGATAGCCGTGGGAATGTCCAACGACCCGCAAATCGGGGTACATCTTCCGCACATTGGTGACGGCGGCGGCGTTTTCGTCTTCATCGGCGCCGAACATGTAGAACGTCAACCCTGCCGCGGCGGCTTTGCGGGCGACGACATGAAACAGGTCGGTGGTCGCAACGCGCTCCGGCAGCGGTGTCGATGATCTCAGCCGCGACACCGTAACCAGCGGCTGTCCGTCGGCATTGATGAGATCGGCGGCGCGGAACAGCCGTCCGGTCATCGGCTCGGTTGAACAGCGCGCCAGTACTTCGCCGTTGGCGGATGTCAGATACAGCGGCCGGCCGACCCGGCGCTCCGGGAATACCAGGTCGATCATGAAATTGGCGGTCTGCTCGATATCAAGGACGGCGAGCCGCAGTCCGCCCAGCGAGATTCGAGGCACGCCGGCGGTGGCGGCCCTCCCTACGGGATTTGCACGGCGCTCAAGCATATTGTATGTCTCGCTGACGATCGGCGGTCGCGGGGTGAAGTTCGCTCAGGACGACGCCGATCAGTTTGCGTTCGGCGCCACCGAGCGCCGTGATGATGTCTTCCATGCAGCCGTTGATATCGAGGTTCGCCGGCAGCACCGCGACGAGGCCGTCGGCGGCATCGAGCAGCGCGCGATCGGCGACGCTCCAGGGCGTCTGCGGTCCGTCAAGAATCACCAGGTCGTAGCCGCCGGCGGAACGCGCCTGCGCGATCGCCTTGCAGATGACGCCGCTTGCCTTCGCATCGGATCCCTCGATCGCCGGCAGGATCGAGATTCCGTTCGCGGTCTTGATGGCGCGGGAAGCCTTGGGGCCGATGCCGAGCCAGCTGTTACGGCTGGCTTTGCTTTTGCCGAGACCGTTCACCTTGCTCGAAAGAGCGTGAGTTGCGCGATCGGCATCGATGATCAGCACCCTGGCGCCGTCTCGGGCAGCCGCCAGCGCCACGTTCAACGTGGCGATGGCGCGATCCTTATTGGCGCCCGCGCCGATCACGACCATGACCGGTGGCACGTCCGCAGGCGAACGCATCGCCAGCATTGCGCGCATCTCGCGCATGGCGTTGAGGAAGGTGGTCAGCGGGAAGCTTGCCCGCAGCGTCGGCCAGCCCACCCGCGTCATGTCCGGAATCCCGCCGATTGCCAGGATTCCGCCGAGGGTCCGCATCACGTCGGATTCCTGCAGCCGTGCGATCAATGGCTTCTCGATCAAAGCGACCGTCGCCTGCGGTCGCGGCGGACTTTCCGGCAGCGGCTTCGACGGCGGAGCCGGCGCCTTCGGTTGGGACACGATCGGCCTTGGTTTGACGGGATCGGCCGGCAGCTGTTCGGCGGCGATTACCCAGCCGGTCGCGGCGAGTCCGCCGAGCATGAAGCCGATCATCGCAAGCATGCTCATGGCCGGCGGGAACATGCGGCGCTGCGGCACGGTAGCCTCACCGATGATACGCGCGCTCGAGGTGTTGAGGCCTTCCTGCTCCTCGGTTTCGCGCGAGCGCTTGAGAAACGACTGATAGACGTCGCGGCTCGCTTCCACGTCGCGTTCAAGCTCGCGAAGCCGCACCGAAGCCTGGCTCATCTGGACGCTCTGGCGCTTCTGCATCTCAAGCGCCTTGCTCAGCGAGGCTTCGTAGTCGCGGGCGCGCGCCAGATCGTTCTTGGCCGACTGCGCAAAGCGCTCGACCTCCTCATTCACGGTTCGACGGAGGTCGTCGACCTGCTTCTCCATCTGGCGCAGCGACGGATGCAGCGGTCCGAGTTCGGCCGTCATCTGCGCATAATGCTTGCGCGCCTCGGCGTATTGCGCACGCAGATTGGCGATGGTTGGTGACTGCAGCGCTTCGGGAATGGCGCCGGCATCGCTCGCAGCGCGGCGGCTGGCCTCGATCTGGTCGTATTTGGCTTGCGCGTCGAGCGTCAATGCGCGCGCCGTTGCGAGCCGCTGGTTGCTGGCCGAAAGCTGCTGGTCGCTGATCAACGCGTCCTGGGTGCCGACGAAATTGTTTTGCGCCTTGTAGACGGCGAGCGCGTTCTCGGCGTTGCGCAGCCGCTCTTTCAACTCCGCAAGGTGGCTCGACAGATCGGTTGTCGCTCGCCGCGCGGCGGTGGATTGCGAGTTCCTCGATTCCGCCAGATAGGCGTTGGAAAGCGCGTTGGCGAGCATCGCCGCCTTCACCGGGTCGTGCGACCAGACCTCGATGTCGACGATGAAGCTGCGATCGGTCTTCTTGACACTGATGTGACGGTTGAGGGCTTCCAGCGCAGCCATCGGGCCGAGCTTGGCGTCGGCGGCAGACCGGGTCTCGATCCCAAACAGGCCGAGCAGCGATGCCATCATGCCCTTGGACTCGCCGCCGAATTCAGGGTCCTTGTCCAGATGGGTATCCTGGATCACGTGAAGCAGCACGCTATTGGAGGTAATCAGGCGCGCCTGGCTTTCGACCACCATGGCCATGCCGGAAACATCCTGGGCGCGCGGCGTGAGTTCGCGGTCGACCAGCTGCAACTCTCGGGGATCGACATAAAGCTGGGAGGTCGCCAGATATTTCGGCGTCAGGCTCTTGCCGATCGCAACGGCGAGGCAGGCGCAGATCAGCGCGGCCGCTGCAATCATAAGCCTTCGCCGCCACAGCAAACGGGTCAGCTCCAGCACGCTGAAACCCGCGGAGGCTCGCGCGCGCGCCGGGCGATCCTCTGGCTTGGCCGGATTTATCGGTTGGTCATAGACAAGCATGGGCCCCAGCTTCCGTTCGAACTGCCGCACGCATCGGCTGAGGGGTTACTCTTCGGGTCACGCTACGCGCGCACGGTTTCGGTGCAGAACAAACGCAACAGGGAAAATTAACCATACTCAGCGGGGGACTATTCACCGAAATAGCAAAAAAAGCGTTTAAGCGCGGGCGCATAGCAACGCCTCCGCCATGTTCAAACCGCGAATTTTCCGGAGCGATGCCGCCTCCAGGGCATGGTTCAGGAGCGCCGGCGAACAGCCATAGGGGCTGGGCGTCTCGGCGACGTCGTGGCTGTAGAAAATTAACCATCCATTATTGATTTGCGTTTCGTCGAGCGCGCGCTCGATCGCGTCGCGGTCGATGTTCCGGTCGATCAAGGGCATCGCGCGGAGGAATTGCGGATCCACGGTGCCGCTGTTCACGCCCGGCATGATGCTGCGGCAGGACTGGAACGCCGTCTTGAGCTGCCGCTTGCGCCCGAATGACCCGTAGCCGAACGGGTAGGCGAAGTTCTCGATGTTGATGGAAGGATCCACCGACCGGAGGTATCGACTGTTTTGCTCAATCTCCGCCGTCAACGACGCCGCATCGAGATCGCAGGCCCGCCTGTGCGAGAAGGTGTGACAGCCGATTTCATGGCCTCGACGATGCAGGGCGACGATGTCGGGGACATCGACGGCCGCCCAGTGAGACGAGGACGTCGTGCCGACCAGACCTCCAGAAACATAAAACGTCCCCCGCACGTCATGGTCTTCGAGAATTCCGGCGCCCGTCGTGGCGGCGCTCTTCGGAATATCGTCGAAGGTAAAGCTGACCATCGGGGTTTCATTGCGCAGCCGGAAGGATGCGACGCGAAAATGCATCGCCAGCCGATGGCTGATTTTAGCTTGCGCTGCGGACCACGATGCATTCATGGTTCAGCGCTTTCGCAAGATCACATGGTAGTCGCCGCGCCGGACATCGACGTTGCCCGGAAGCAGGAGATTCATGATGCGGGCAACGGTATCGACCAGGGCTGCAAAAACCGGTTTGCGCGCCCGCATCTCCGGATAGCGCGGGCTCTCATATTGTTTCCGGTAGATCATCTGGAGACCGTGGGCGCTGGCGAAATTCTCGAGATTCGAAAGCGTGACCAGCGGGTGGAAGTAGGTCGGGAACGGCGGCTGGCCCGGCTGG
>JAJYAH010000202.1 GCA_021779635.1 Pseudomonadota bacterium
GAACTGCCGCGCAAGATCCGCCACGCCCGCTTCGTGCAGGCCAGCGAACAGGCCGGCCACAAGCTCGCGATCAATGTCGGCTTCGACGAGGCGCGCGGCGTCACCGAACTCACCATTCTGGCGGTGGATCATCCCTGGCTGCTGTCGATCATCGCCGGCGCCTGCGCCTCGGCGGGCGCCAACATCGTCGACGCGCAGATCTACACCACCACCGACGGGCGCGCGCTCGACACCATCGCCATCACGCGGGAATACGACCGCGACGAGGACGAGGGACGACGCGCGACGCGGATCGGCGACATGATCGAGGACGTGCTCGAAGGCAAGCTGCGGCTGCCCGAGGCGGTGGCGCGGCGCGCCGCGGGACGCGGCAGGACAAGGCCGTTCGTGGTCGAGCCGGAAGTCATCATCAACAATCAGTGGTCGGACCGCTACACCGTGATCGAGGTGTCCGGCCTCGATCGGCCCGGCCTCTTGTATGAACTGACCACCGCGATTTCGAAGCTCAACCTCAACATCGCCTCGGCCCATGTCGCGACCTTCGGCGAGCGCGCCCGCGACGTGTTTTACGTCACCGACCTGCTCGGTGCCCAGATCACCGCCCCGACACGGCGCGCCGCGATCAAGAGCGCGCTGATCCACCTGCTCGCCAACGACGAGACCGCGGCGCAGCCCGCGGCGTGATCGACCTTTTCGATCCACAAGCTACGGCTGTCTCAGAGCTTGGTAATCGGCTCCAGCGCTTCGCCGGTGCGCAGGGCGCGCAGCGGAGCGGTGTCGCAATACACCCGCTCCTCGATGATCTTGCCGGCCTGGATGCGAAACTTGTCGACGCCGCGCCAGTCAAAACGCGCCCCGTTGACGATGCGGGTGGTCTGCCACTCGGCGATCACGACGTCGCCGCGCGAGGTCCAGTCCAGCAATTGCCAGACGAAATCCGGTGCCGCCGCGGTCTGCACCTCCAGCAGGCGATCGAGCTCGCTTCCTCGCACCGTCCTGTTCACCATCGGCGTGTGCAGCAAACCTTCGGGGTGCCACAGGTCGAGGAAGGCGGTGCCGTCCCGTGCCGCCCACGCCGCCGCAAACCGTGTTACAAAATCCTGAATCTCCGCGTCCGTCATCGATCGTCTCCATGCTGAATGTGGTGGAGACGATAGGAGCATGGTCGGCGTCGGTCTGGCGATTTACGGACCTGACGTTTCGCCAAACGATATCAGGTTGCGGTCGCGCGGGGTCGCGACGCCGGCTGCAGCGCCACGCCTTCGTGCTCGAGCAGCCATCGCTTGCGCATCAAGCCCCCGCCATATTTGACGAGCGAGCCATTGGCGCCGATCAGGCGATGACAGGGCACGACCACGCTGAGCGGGTTGGAGCCGTTGGCATGTCCGACCGCGCGCACCGCTTTGGGCCGCCAGCGCGCCATAACTCATGGTCGTGCCGGGCGGAATCGTCGGCAAGGCGGTCCAGACCTTGCGTTGGAACGGCGTGCCGGCGACGCGCCATTTGATTGCGCCCAGGGAAGCAAGATCGCCCTCGAAATATCCGGACAGCGCCGCCCTGACAGGCCCGGGAGCCCGCGCCTCCCGCAAAACCACATCGCCATATTGCAGCCGCAGCAGTTCCTTCATGCGCGGCTCATGATCCTCCCAATCCAGCGCACGCAGCACACCGTCGCCATCGGTCACCAGCAGCGCGACGCCGATCGGTGTTTCCAACCGGTCGAGGTTATAGGTATCAGGCGGCCCGGCGTTCATGGGTCTTCGCCGATGAGGCCGGATGCGCAATGCCGGCGGCCCACAGGTGCAAGGCGGCATAGGCGCGCCACGGCCGCCATCGCTCGGCGCGTGACAGCAGTTCATCGGGTGATGGACGGCGGCCGTCTGCCGTCGCCATCGCGCGCATCAATCCGATGTCGGCGGCGGGGAATGCATCGGGTTCACGCAGTTCGCGCATTGCAATGCATTGCGCCGTCCATTCACCAATCCCCGGAAGCGACCGCAATTTCGCAATCGCCTCGTCGAGGCTGGCGCCCCGGCTGAACATCGTCGGGTCGGCGCAAATGGCCGCCGCCAGCGAGGTCACCGCCACGGCGCGCGCATTCGGCATGCCGAGAACCGCAAGATCGGCTCCGGCGAGACGTGAGGGCGAAGGAAACAGGTGGCTAAGACCGTCGGCGTCTTTCGTCGCCGCGGGAAGCGGCGCGCCGTGAGCCAGCACCAGCCTGCCGAGCAATTTGGTCGCCGCCGGAACGGTGATCTGCTGACCGAAGATCGCGCGCACCGCGAGTTCGAAGCCGTCCCATGCGCCGGGGACCCGCAAGCCCGGCCGCGCCGAGACCAGCGGCGCCAGCACCGGGTCGAGCGAAAGATGCGCGCCGATCATGTCGGGATCGGCGGCCAGATCGAATACCCGCCGTACCCGCGCGATGACCTGTGGCAGTGCCGCCACGTTTGGAAATCGCACCGAGACGCTGACCCTGTTCCGGTCGGCCGGCGCGACGCTGATCACGCCGTGATCGTCGCCGATCGTAATCGTGCGCCGGTAGAAATTGTCCGAGACGATTTCGACGCCGGGAATGGCGCGCGCCGCGAGAAACGACAAGATCGCATCCCAGTCGTAAGGCGGCCGATAGGCCAGATGAACCGACAGCGCGCCGGCTTCGCGCCTGGTCTTGTCGCGCGCGTGCCGCAACGTGGCCGGCGACCGCCCGAACAGCTGCAGGAACGTTTCGTTGAAGCGGCGGACGCTGTTGAAGCCCGACGCCAGCGCGACCTCGGCCATCGGCAGCGAGGTCTCGTGGATCAATTGCTTGGTGAGCAGGACCCGCCGCGTCTGCGCCACCGCGATCGGCGAGGCGCCGACATGCTGGCGAAACAGCCGCCGCAACTGGCGCGCACCGATGCCGAGCCGGTTTGCAAGGCCCTCGACATCCGCCTCATCGAGGCCACCGGTTTCGATCAAGGCAAGCGCACGGGAAACGGTGTTCGTGGTGCCCCGCCAGAACGCAAGATCAGGCGACGTTTCCGGCCGGCAGCGCAGGCATGGGCGAAACCCGGCCTCCTGGGCCGCCGCCGCGGAGGGATAGAACGACACGTTCGCGAATTTCGGGGTGCGCGCCGGGCAGATCGGCCGGCAGTAGATGCCGGTGGTTTTGACGCCCACGAACAGCCGCCCGTCGAAGCGAGCATCGCGGGTCGAAATCGCGCGGTAGCAGGCGATGCGGTGCATATCCATCAGGTAATCCTGGTCCATTCGAGCAGGCTTGTCTCGCGGTTTTCGGACATCACCATCCTTGCGAAAAATGCTGCCCTCAGTTCTGAAAAATAAGGCACGTCGTGGTGCCATGGGCGAGCAAACGCCCGCTACCATCCGTCACTCTCCCCTCCGGGGTACCAACGCGCCGGCCCCGGCTCAGCACGACGCCTTCCGCTTTGATCAACCCCGTCTCAGGGGTGATGGCTCGCACCAGTGAAATCTTGAACTCGAGCGTGGTCTGGCCGACACCCTTCTCAAGAGTCGACTGGACGGCCAGTCCCATGCAGCTGTCGAGCAGGGTGGCCGCGAGACCACCGTGCACCGTGCCAGCCGGATTGAGATGGATGCCGCTCGGCTCTGCCGTGACGACGACGCGCCCGCTCGCCGCCTCGGTCACATCATAACCCAGGGTCCGGGCTATCGTATTGAGGGGCAGCGTCCCGTCGACGAGCCCCTGGACAAATTCCAGGCCGCTCATCTGCTTCTGCCTCTCGGCGCTGACGGTCCCATATGTCTTGATGGCGATAGGGCTGTGCATCTGCTTCCACTTTCCGTTCGAACCATTGCTGCGGGACCTCAGGTCCATTTCCACTCGGGAATCATCGTCCATTGGAGACAGTCTGTCGCGCGGTTTCCGGCCATCATCATTTTCGCCGGAAATACCGGGTGAACCGTCGCACGGTGCCAATGGGGCGTGCTAGCGTCCACCCGGAATCCGGCAACCGGTTGGGGGACTGCGAGATGATCTGGATCGCCAATGCGTTGGTAGCGCTGGTAGCGGCGCTGCACGTCTACTTTCTGGTGCTGGAGATGTTTCTCTGGACCAGGCCGCTGGGCCTGAAGACCTTCGGTAACTCGCTTGAGAAGGCGAACGACTCCGCGGTGCTTGCGGCCAACCAGGGACTGTATAACGGCTTTCTCGCCGCCGGGCTGGTCTGGGGCTGGTCGCGAGCATTCCGGCCTTTGCGTTCGAGATCAAGCTGTTCTTTTTGCTCTGCGTGATCGTCGCCGGCGTCTATGGTGCTGTGACCGTCAGCCGCAGGATTCTGTTGGTGCAGGCAGCGCCCGCGGCCATCGCGCTGATCCTGCTCTGGCTGGCGTAGAGCCTTTTCCGTTCCGATGGAATCGGAACGGAGGCTCCATCTTCTTATTTGACGCGTTTTCTTCACGCGAACCGGTATCCACCCCGCATCAAGTGCGGGGCAGGCTTTCGCTGGAAAACGCTTTAGGGTCGTTTACCTTTCCGACCGGCATCGCCTTGCATTGCCACATCCGTTCCTCCACTATCCCCCGCAAGCGATGGCGTCCGCCGCAGCCTGAACGCGGCACCGGACCAGACCGTCGGCCAAATCACCCCTATGAGGAAGCAGCAATATGAGGAACGGTATTTTTCACCTGCTCGCCGGAACGGCAGTTGCCATCGCACTGTCGGCGTCGTCGGCCTATGCGCAAAAGAAATACGATACCGGCGCCACCGATACCGAAATCAAGATCGGCCAGACCGTGCCGTTCTCTGGACCGGCCTCCGCCTATTCCAGTATCGGCAAAACGCAGGCGGCGTATTTCAAGATGATCAACGAGCAGGGCGGCATCAACGGCCGCAAGATCAATTTGATCCAGTATGACGACGCCTATAGCCCGCCGAAAGCCGTCGAGCAGGTGCGCAAGCTGGTCGAGAGCGACGAGGTGTTGCTCACCTTCCAGATCGTCGGCACGCCGTCGAATGCCGCAGTCCAGAAATACCTCAACGCCAAGAAGGTGCCGCAACTGTTCGCCGCCACCGGCGCGTCGAAATTCACCGATCCGAAGAATTTCCCGTGGACGCTCGGCTTCAACCCCAACTACCAGACCGAGGGACGCATCTACGGCCAGTACATTCTGAAGAACCATCCGGACGCCAAGGTCGGCATCCTGTATCAGAACGACGATCTCGGCAGGGATTATCTTGCCGGCATCAAGGCCGGCCTTGGCGACAAGGCGGCCAAGATGATCGTGGCCGAAGCCTCCTACGAAGTCACCGATCCGACCATCGATTCCCAGGTTCTCAAGATCAAGGACGCCGGAACCGATCTGTTCTTCAACGCGTCGACGCCGAAACAGGCGGCGCAGGCGATCAAGAAAATTGGCGAGCTCGGCTGGCATCCGATTCAGATCGTCGACATCAACGCCACTTCGGTCGGCGCGGTGCTGCAGCCGGCAGGCCTGGAAGCATCCAAGGGCCTGATCAGCACCAATTACGGCAAGGATCCGAGTGACCCGCAGTGGAAGGACGACCCCGGCATGAAGCATTATTTCGACTTCATGGCGAAGTATTACCCCGATGGTGACAAGAACTCGAACTTCAACACCTATGGCTATTCGACCGCCCAATTGATGGCGCATGTGCTCAAGCAGTGCGGCGACGACCTCACGCGCGAGAACGTGATAAAGCAGGCCACCAATCTGAAGAACGTCGAACTCGATCTGTCGCTGCCCGGCATGAAGGCCAACACCACCGCGAACGACTACCGCGTCAACAAGCAGATGCAGATGATGAAGTTCAACGGCGAGCGCTGGGAATTGTTCGGTCCGATTCTCGAAGACACCGGTCCCGCGGGCTAATTTAGCCGAATACTCTCCACGACGAACGATCGGCGGCCCCTCGTGGCCGCCGATTTGTTTATTTCGGAACCTCGCCAAACGTCTTTCCGACCGGCAACACGGCGTGCCGGATCAGGCGCGAATCCTCGACCGCCGCCTGGCGGTGTTTCACCGCTTCCCGATAAACGGGATCGCGGATCATTTCCACGAAAGCCGCCACGCTCGGGTATTCGGCGATGAAGCAGTGGTCCCAGCGCTCCGTCTCGGGCCCGATCAGCATCAGTTCAAAGCGCCCCTGCCACACGATCTTGCCGCCGAGCCGTTCGAACACCGGTCCGCTCTCGCGGCCGTAAGCCGCATAGGCCTCGGCGCCAGTCGCCTTGCGGCCGTCCGGATAGCCGGCGATCGCCCGCAAGCGCACCAGATTGAGCATGTGAATCGGACCCGGCCGATCGTTGGCCCGAAATTGCGCGAAGATTTCCTTGGTTGGATCGATATGGCCCATGTCTGTCCCTGTCTTCCTTGACGGCTCTTTGCTGTGAAGTTCCACCGATCATTACCACGCGTCGCCCCACCTGCTAATCCCGCGTTAACTTCTCCGTAACCGGCCCTTAAACAGCGCGGGCTAGCGTGCGGCGGGACCGGTGTGGGCGGCGTATCGCGTATGGCGTTGGGACGGAAAAAAGGCGGCGGACGCAAGGAGCCGCTGTTCGGGCTTCCCGCAGCACTGGCGGATTTGCGCCTGTCTCCAGAAGACCGAATTCCAGGCGGGGAAGACAAACCGAAAAAATCATCTGCCAAGCGCCCGTCTAACGATGGCGATGACGCGCCGCGCGAGCGCAAGCCGGCCGCTTCGCGCAGCGGCTCCAAACGGCGTTCGAAATCGCGCGGCAGATTCGGAATCGGACGCCTGGTCTATTGGGGCGTGGTGCTCGGCCTGTGGGGAGCGATCGCCGTGATCGGCGTCGTGGTCTGGGTGGGCGCGCATCTGCCGCCGATCCAGGCGCTTGAAATTCCGAAGCGGCCGCCGACCATCCAGATCGTCGGCCTCGACGGCAGCGTGCTGGCGACGCGCGGCGAAATGGCCGGCGCCAATGTTTCGCTGAAGGATCTGCCGCCCTATCTGCCGAAGGCCTTCATCGCCATCGAGGACCGCCGTTTCTATTCGCATTATGGGGTCGACCCGCTCGGCATCGCGCGCGCGGCGGTCGCCAATATCCTGCATCGCGGCGTTTCGCAGGGCGGCTCGACGCTGACCCAGCAGCTCGCCAAGAACCTGTTCCTGACCCAGGAGCGCACCCTGCAACGCAAATTGCAGGAAGTCGAACTCGCGCTCTGGCTGGAGCGCAAGCATTCCAAATCCGAGATTCTCGAACTCTATCTCAACCGGGTCTATTTCGGCTCCGGCGCCTATGGCGTCGAGGCGGCCGCGCAACGCTATTTCGGCAAATCGGCGAAGAACGTCACGCTGGCGGAGGCCGCGATGCTCGCGGGCCTGGTCAAATCGCCGTCGCGGCTGGCGCCGAACCGCAATCCCGAAGGCGCCGAGAAGCGTGCCCAGACCGTGCTGACCGCGATGGCGGACGCCAAGTT
This sequence comes from Pseudomonadota bacterium, assembly GCA_021779635.1. Next base: position 7,429 of record JAJYAH010000202.1, read on the forward strand.
CATCACCGAGGCGCAGGCGCAAGCCTCGATCGGGCACCCCTCCTATAATGTGAAGCCGGCGGGCGCCGGCACCGTCAATTATGTCGCGGACTGGATCGGCGAAGTGCTCGACGACCTGATCGGCCAGATCGATCAGAACATCGTGGTCGAAACCTCGATCGACCCGAAACTGCAGAGCATCGCCGAAGCCGCCGTGATCGACGAACTCGCCGCCAAGAGCGTCAAATTCAATGTCAGCCAGGGCGCGCTGGTGGCGATGACGCCGGATGGCGCGGTGCGCGCCATGGTCGGCGGCCGCAATTACGCCGAGAGCCAGTACAATCGCGCGGTGACGGCCAGGCGCCAGCCGGGCTCGGCATTCAAGCCCTTCGTCTATCTGACGGCGATCGAGGCCGGTCTGACCCCGGAGACGATCCGGCAGGACGCGCCGCTCGACGTCAAGGGCTGGAAGCCCGAGAATTACAGCCACGAATATTTCGGCGCGGTGACGCTGACGCAGGCGCTGGCGATGTCGCTCAATACCGTTGCGGTGCGGCTCGGACTGGAAGTCGGCGCCAAGAACGTGATCCGCACCGCGCACCGGCTCGGCATCTCATCGAAGCTCGACGCCAATGCCTCGATCGCGCTGGGCACCTCGGAGGTATCGCTGCTCGAACTGGTCGGCGCCTATGCGCCGTTCGCCAATGGCGGCCTCGGTGTCTCGCCGCATGTCGTGACCAGGATCCGCACCAGCGAGGGCAAGGTGCTGTACATCCGCCCCGCCGACCAGCTTGGCCAGGTGATCGAGCCGCGCAATGTCGCTGCCATGAACACCATGATGCAGGAAACCCTGCTCAGCGGCACCGCGCACAAGGCGGAGCTTCCGGGCTGGATGGCCGCCGGCAAGACCGGCACCAGTCAGGATTTCCGCGACGCCTGGTTCATCGGTTACACCGCCGATCTCGTGACCGGCATCTGGCTCGGCAACGACGACAATTCGCCGACCAAGAAGGCGACCGGCGGCGGGTTGCCGGTGGAAGTCTGGACCCGATTCATGAAAGCCGCGCATCAGGGCGTGACGCCCGTACCGCTGCCGAATTCGCAGCCGCCTGGACTGCTATCGAACATGGTGCAAGCTTCCTCGCAGGTCAGTTCGCCCGCGGCGCCGATGCCGATGTCGGCCAGCGGTGTCGCCGGCCGGCCGGCGCCGACGCGAACCTCGGTGCGGCCGGAAGCAGCCGCTGGACTGGATGGCTGGCTGATGCAACGGCTGTTCGGACGATAGAGCGTTTTCCAGCGAAGTGGATACCGGTTCGCGTCAAGAAAACGCGTCAAATAGACAGATTGAGCCTCCGTTCCGATTCAATCGGAACGAAAAGGGCTCTAGAAATTTCCGTCTACGGTGCCGCGACCCGTTGAGCGGCCAACCCGCGCCTTCGCTGCCGATTAAGCCATAGAAGAGGCTCCATGAACGCGCCAAAACATATCCTGCCGACAACGGTGGTCGGAAGCTATCCGCAACCCGAATGGCTGGTGGATCACACCTTGTTGTCAAAATCCGTGCCGCGTACGCGCATGCGAGACATCTGGCGCGTTCCCGCGGCGTATCTCGAACAGGCGCAGGACGACGCGACAATTGTCGCCATTCGTGACATGGAGCGTGCGGGAATCGATATTGTCACAGATGGCGAAATTCGCCGCGAGAGTTACTCGAACCGGTTCGCAACCGCGCTTGAGGGCATCGATGCAAACAACTCTGCGATCATCATGTCACGTTCCGGCCAAGCCACACCGGTGCCTCGCGTGGTGGACAAGGTACGCCGTGCCGGGCCGGTTGAATTGAGGGACATGGAGTTTCTTCGTCGCAACACTGATCGCGTTGCAAAGATGACGCTGCCGGGACCGTTTACGATGAGTCAGCAAGCCAAGAACGAATTCTATTCTGACGAGGAAGAGCTCGCGATGGCCTTTGCTGAAGCGGTCAACGCCGAAGCGCTGGATTTGCAAAAGGCCGGCGCCGACATCATCCAGCTTGACGAACCCTGGGTTCGCAATAATCCCGAACTGGCTAAGCGTTATGCTGTCAAGGCCATTAACCGCGCGCTCTCTGGCCTTACCGTGCCGACCGTCGTGCATCTATGCTTCGGCTATGCGGCCGTCGTTCCCGGTTCGACCAAGCCGGCCGGCTATCGGTTTCTGGCAGAACTCGCCGATAGCAGCGCCGATCAAATTTCGATCGAGGCCGCGCAGCCAAGGCTCGATCTCGGTGTGCTGAAGGACTTGTCACAGAAGAAAATCCTGCTTGGCGTTCTCGATCTTGACAGTCCCG
>JAJYAH010000203.1 GCA_021779635.1 Pseudomonadota bacterium
TATGATCGACATCGACCAGCACCTGCGGCATCAGATATGCCGTTCCAGCCCTGTCGGCGGAGAAACGCCCCGCATCGATCAGAGGACGCGCGCCTTTCACCAGAGCTTCGCCGGTATGGGCGCGAAACGTATCGGCAAAACGTGTGGCGGCCATCGGGCCCAGTGTCGTTTCCTGCGCCAGCGGGCTTCCAAGCTCGTAGCGCGAGGTCAGATCGGCGAACGCCTCGACAAAGCGACCATAGATCTGCTCGTGCACATAGATGCGCTCGATGCCACAGCAGCACTGGCCCGAATTGTAGAACGCGCCGTCGACGAGCTGTTCCACCGCAAAATCGAAATCCGTGTCTGGCCTGACGTAAGCCGGATCCTTGCCGCCCAATTCCAGGCCTAGCGTTGTGAAGGTGCCGGCCGCAGCACGTTCGATCGCACGGCCGCCGGCAACCGAACCGGTGAAGTTGACGTGGTCAACGGAGCGCGACGCGATCAGCTTTTCGGTAGCACCATGATCGAGGTTGAGCGTGATGAACAGATTCTTCGGCAACCCGGCCCGATCCATTGCCGACTGAAAACGCTCACCGACCAGCAACGTCTGGGTAGCGTGCTTCAGAATGACGGCGTTACCCGACAGAAGTGCAGGAACAACGGCATTGACGGCGGTCAGATAAGGATAATTCCAGGGCGCAATCACCAGCACGAGTCCTGCAGGCACCCGTTTGATCATGCGCCGGAAGCCGGGGCGTTCGGCAGGCGTCGTCGGCGCCAGCGCCTCGTCGCTTAATTCAACCAGAGTGCGGACGCGTTCCTCCAGGCTACGCAGCTCGCCGCCGTAACGAACCGGCCGACCCATTTGCATGGCAAGCTCCGGCACGATCTCATCGTTCTGCGCCCTCATGATCTCGAGGAATGCCAGCACCTTCGCCTTTCGCTGGGCCAGCGGCACCCTGGACCATTCCCGCTGCGCCTGCCTGGCCGCAACCAGGGTCTGGGCAACCTCAGGATCGGTCGCGATTCGCCGCCGGGCGACTACGCTGCCGTCGACCGGCGAGATGCACACAATATCATTCACGATGATTTCACTCGGTTGAGGCGAGGGACGCCGGCTTCAGATGATTTCGAAATAGCGCGCCAGTTCCCAGTCGGTGATCGCCTTGCGAAATTCGCGCTCTTCCCAGTGGCGGGTCATTGCATAGTGATCGACAAACAGGTCGCCGAATAGATTTCGAGCCGCCGACGAGGCGGCAAGCCTGTCCGCAGCGTGTGACAGCGAGCGCGGCAATGCGCGCGCCGCGGGATGCGTCATGTCGTAGGCGTTACCCGTCACGGGCTCACTGGGTTCGATCCTGTTTTCGATTCCCCACAGGCCGGAGCCGAGTGCGGCGGCGATCGCGAGATACGGATTGATATCGGCAGCCGCGATCCGATACTCGACGCGCTGGCTTGACGGCGAACCGGGAATGACGCGCAGCGCGCAGGTCCGGTTCTCGATCCCCCAGGTTGCGTCGGTCGGCGCCCAGAACCCCGGGATCAGGCGCGAGTAGCTATTCACCGTGGAGGCAACCATCGCCAGCAATTCGGGCAACAACGCCTGCTGGCCGCCGACAAACCAGCGCATGGTGTCGGACATGTTGCCCGGTCGCCCGCTTTCATGAAACACCGGCTGGCCTTCGGCATTACGCAGCGAAAGATGCAGATGTCCGGATTGCCCCGGATAGGCATTCGACCATTTGGCCATGAAGGTCATCATTTTGCCCAGGCGCTCCGCCCAGACCTTGGCGAAGGTCTTGAAGATCACCGCGCGGTCGGCCGCTGCGAGCGCATCGGTATATTGAATCGCCGCTTCCAGAACGCCGGGCCCGGTTTCGGTGTGAAGCCCCTCCAGCGGCATATCCATATCTTCGCAGAGCTTGAGCAACGCCAGATTAAAGTCCGATTCGACGGATGACCGCAGCACCGAATAGCCAAACCAACCGGGCGTGAGATTTTTCAGATTGCGGTAGCCTTTTTCCCGGACGCTGTGGGGCGTTTCGTCGAAAACAAAGAATTCGAATTCAGCCGCAGCGGTGGCGGCAAAACCCATCGCCGCGGCGCGGTCCACGACACGGCGAAGCAGCCGGCGCGGGCATAGCTGCGCGGCCGTGTCCTCGAACTCGCCGAGGAAAAACAGCATGTTTCCTTCCATAGGGACATCACGGCAGGTCGCCGGGTCGATACGCGCGGTCGCGTCGGGGAATGCCGTGTGCCATCCGGTGAACGTGGACTTGTCGTAGAGCTGATCGGCAGAGTCCCAGCCAAAGATCACGTCGCAGAATTTGAAACCGGACTCCAGCGCGCTGAAAAATTTGTCGCGCGCCATGTATTTTCCGCGAATGACGCCATCGAGATCCACCACCCCCAACTTGACATGGGACAGGCCCCGCGCCTCCACAAGGGAACGGGCATCTGCCGCGGTTTTTACAGTTCTCGAATCCATGATCTCCAGATCTCTTTACCTAGTCTCTCTTTATCTCGAAGTCTCTTTGGCTGGACGGCTCAGTCTCGCTGTGCAGGCTGTCACGAAAATGACATCGCCGGTCAGGCCGGACAAATTTCGCGTAAAAGCTCGTCACAGGCGGCGATGAACATATCCGCATTGTCCTTGGTAAAGCAAAGCGGCGGGCGGATCTTCAGCGTATTGCCGTAGGGACCGGCGGCGCCGATCAGAATGCCTCGATGACGAAGCCGGTTAATGAGCTGGCTGGCGAGCTGCGGCGCCGGCTCCCTTGCGTCTCGATCACGGACCAGTTCGAGGCCGATGAACAATCCGCTGCCGCGCACGTCGCCGATCTGGATGTGACGATTGCCGATCTCGCGAAGCCCGTTCATGATGTAATCGCCGATCTTTTGCGCATTCCCTGTCAGTCCCTCATCCTCGATCACATCGAGCACTGCAAGCCCGGCCGCAGCAGCCACCGGGTTGCCTCCGAATGTATTGAAATACTTCACCGCCTCGGCGAAGCGGTCGAGCAGCGCCGCGCGGGTTGCGACGCCGCCCATCGGGAAGCCGTTACCCATCGGCTTTCCCATGGTGACAATATCCGGCACCACGCCATGCCGCGCAAACCCCCACAGCGCGGCTCCGGTTCGCCCGAAACCCGGCTGGACCTCGTCGGCAATGAACAGGCCCTGATGTTCATGAACAAGTTTGACGGCGGGCGCGAGGAAACCGGGTGGATCGGCATAGACCCCATCGCTCGAAAAGATCGTATCGACCATCAGGCCCGCAAGACCGAAGCCGCTTTGCTCAAGATCCGCGATGGCGCGACCGACATGCTCGGCAAAACGCCGGCCGGGATCGGCGGCAGAGGAACGAAACATTTCCGGCGCGGGAACGGTACGGACATGGGGAGGCAAGGTCCGACCCGGACGGGCCGATGGCGAGACATCCGTCACCGCGGCGGTGTTGCCGTGATAGGCCGTTTCGGTGACGATGAAACCGGCGCAGCCGGTTGTCTCCTTCGCGATCCGCAATGCGAGGTCATTCGCTTCGCTGCCGGTGCAGGTCAGGACCAGATGATTGATGTCACGTGGGAATGTTGCGAGCAGACGTTCCGCATAGGTATCGACGACGTCGCTGAGATAGCGCGTGTGGGTATTCAGCAGACCGACCTGCCGCCGAATGGCTTCGACGACGCGCGGATGTGAATGCCCAACCGAGGGCACATTGTTATAGAGATCAAGGTAACTCCGGCCTTCGGCATCAAACATCCAGACGCCTTCGGCGCGCTCCATCCGCAGCGGCTCCTCATAGAACAGCACCGAAGCCGCACCGAACGACCGCAGACGGCGCTCGACGGCGTCCTGCACAGCGGTATCCATGGCGGACAGGTTGCTGCCATCAAAGGCGTTCAGGGCCAGGATTTCCTTTTCTCCATGCATCGCGCGCCCTCCTTGACCGGCGCCGGCGGACATAAGCGTCGGCGGCGAATGCCGCCCGACTCCCAGCAACAGCTTGGATCAATGTGGTTCTTTCCACAATAATAAAGCGACTGACGGCAACGACACATCGGAGTGTCAGTCATACACCCTCTCTCGGCACAAGATTTATTTATAAAATCAATTGATTATGCAATAAATCGGTATTTGCTGCGCAGAGAACGGGCATTCCGCCGCCCAAAGCTTTGTGGAATTGCCACATAATTGGTGTGGACATCCAACATCGATTGAGAAAGGATTTACCGTGGGACAGCCCGAGCATCGCCCCGATCCCGTGGCGACCGAAGCTGCCGCAGGGACATCTCGATGACGAGCGAGCGGTTACAGGCAGCCGACGCCTCCACGACCGACAAGAGGCCGCGAAAACCGGAAGGCGACCGCCTCTCGAAGCTTGCACGTCATAAACACATCATCTCGCAATTGACCGCAGCTCCGACCTTGCGGGCCTCGGAACTCGCGGCGGCACTCGGTGTCTCCGGTGAAACGATCCGGCGCGACTTGATGGAGCTTCAGGAGCAGAAGCTCATCAACCGGACCTATGGCGGAGCTTCCCGCCCCTTTGCGCTTGAGCCCACTCTCACCGACCGCAAGGCGATCATGATCGCCGAACGTGAGAGAATTGCCGACGCCATTGCCGATCTCATCCTGCCAAACGAGGTTCTGATGCTCGCCGCGGGCGCCACGACATTCCATGTCGCGCGGCGCCTGGCATCTCGCGCCCACGACATCACCGTGATCACGCATGACTTCGCGATCGCCGCCGCGCTGGCGGTGAATTCCTCGATCCGCGTGTTGTGCTGTCCCGGCCGGTATCATCCGGCGGAAGGCTATGTGTTCGGCACGCAGACGATTGCCAGCATCAATGGCTATGAAGCCAACCGCGCGATCGTGGGCGCGACAGGTATCAGCGCCCGCGGCATCAACGATGCCGATGACGAGGCCGGAGCCATTTATGGCGCGATGGTCAAGCGGGCTGCGGAGGCCATCATCGTCGCCGACCATACCAAGTTCGACCAACGCGCGCTGACGGTATTCGCGCATTGGACGGATATCGACCGCCTCGTTACCGATCGGCAGCCGGAAGGAGCGCTAGCAGCCGCCCTGCGTGACGCCGGGACCGAAACTATCGTTGCTCAACGCTGAGAAAGGCCAAGTTATGGCACGCCTGACATCTCTACTTCCGCGCGACGAACGCATCGGCCTCGACGACGAAGCCGCAGACCATGGGCAGCAACAAGTCCGGATCGGCCGCCTTGATCTCGAATTCATCCGGCCGGATCGGTCTTTCGCCCGCAACTGGAAGCGCGCAAGCAATGTGCATGATGCTTCCTATGTGCTGGCTCTTCCGCTGACCGGAAGCGTGGCATTCAGCCAGGATGCACGCACCGGCTTCGCTAGGCCCGGCGAGTACGTCCTGCTCAGCGAACTCGCCTTCTATGAGCTCTCGCCCGACAAGAACGCGCGCCTGCTCGTGATGCGCATTCCGGCGGCGGAATTGCGTGGACGTCTCGTCTCCATCGAAGACCATGTCAGCCGGCGCTTCAAGCCGAACGAGCAGATGACGCGCCTGCTTGTGGGAATGATCAGAAGCGTTGCGGAACTGTTCATCAATTCTCCGCCGCCCAATCCCCAGGCGCTCGCAACCGAAATCATCAGCTTTGTCGCGCTGACAATCGGTTCCGAGGACAGGGGCGCGGCAACCGACGTTCGCAATGCGCGCTATCACCTGCGACGCAGAATCGTCGATTTTATCGAATGCCATCTCAGCGACCAGTCGCTGTCGCCGAAAAAGATCGCTGCCAGCAGCCGGATTTCCCTGAGCTATCTCTACAGCCTGTTCAACGACAACGAGACGACGGTCAGTCAGTTCGTCCAGGCCAAGCGCCTGCAGCGCGCTTACGAGATTCTCGTTGCAGACCCGAGAGGTCACCGAACGGTTTCGGAAGTCGCCTATGAGGTTGGTTTCAAGAACGTCTCGCACTTCTCGCGATGTTCAGCCGTCATTTCAAGGTGGCGCCGCGCGACGCTCGTCAGACGCACAACGCCTCGCCTTATCCCAAAGCGGATCCGCGGCCTGTCCCTCCGAAGGGCTTGCTGGCGCCCGGAGTGCCGTCTCCCTCCCGCGGTAGTCTTGCCTCCCCCTATTGGCAGCGCCGGCCGCTTCACGAGAGTGTCTAGAGACTGTTCCCCCGTTTACCCCGCGCCATGTGCATCGCTGGCCATTGCGATTGCGCGCTTCCACTCCGGAGCGATCATTGAAGGATATTCAAAACCGGTTGTCCGAGAACGAACTGGCTTCGTTTTTCTGCGACCTTGCCGAGACGGCTGGCCGGATCGCGTTGACGCATTTCAGGTCCGGCATCGACGTCGAACGCAAGCAGGATCTTTCGCCGGTCACGATTGCGGACCGCGCCATCGAGCAGGAATTGCGGCGATTGATTTCCATTCGATTCCCCGGGCATGGCATCCTCGGCGAGGAAACCGGGTCAACTCCGGGCGATCGCTATACCTGGTATATCGATCCGATCGACGGGACCAAGAGCTTCATTTCCGGAATGCCGCTGTTCGGCACCTTGATTGCTCTCGCAGACGAAAAGAAGGGCGCGGTCATCGCGGGGATGATCGACATGCCGGCGCTGGCGGAGCGATGGTATGGCACGCCGAACGGCACGACGTTCAACCAGGAACCGGCCAGAGTGAGCCGCGCCGTCAATCTGGAAGATGCGCAGATTTACACCTCGTCGCCGGATTTCTTTTCACCGGAGGATTGGGCGCGTTACGACGCGCTCAGCCGCAAGGCCATGTTCAGGCGCTTTGGCGGCGATTGTTATCAATACGGTCTGTTGGCCTCGGGGCATTGCGATCTTGTGGTCGAATCCTCGCTCAAGTCGTTCGACTTCATGGCACTGGTGCCGGTGATCGAGGGTGCCGGAGGCGTGATATGCGATTGGGAAGGCCGGCCGCTCACCCGTCATTCCGACGGACGGGTGATCGCGGCCGCCAACACCGCCCTGCTCCAGCAGGCACTCGCAATCCTCAAGCAATAGCCGGGACTGTGGCTGCGCGAAAGCCAGTCAGATCATCCGCAACCAGGTTTCCCAGCGGGGATCGTACATCACGTCGCGCGCCCGCATGTACTTCCACACGCCGTATTTCTGATAGTCGAAGTCCCAGTCCTTCAGCTTGCGATTGACGACCGCCCACGACGCCCATTTGATATCCGCAAGTGCCCTGTTGACGATCACCCGCGCTACCATCTCCGGACGTACCGTACCCAGATATTGCTCGATCAAGCCTTCCGTCAGGTGTTCGTCAAAGAACATTTCGGCGAACAGAACACCAAGTTCATAGCTCCGCTCGTTGTTGGAGGCGAACTCGTAGTCGATCAGCCGCATCGGCTTCGGGCTCGTCTCCGCCTCCGCGCCGATCAGGAAATTCCCGGGCATCGGATCGTTGAAGCAGGGTACGAGATCGAGCCCGGACGCCATGAATGCGGCCTTCGCCTGACCGTAGCGATGCATGATCCAGGACATGTCGTGCGGAAAGTGCGAGCCGAGCTCACGGCCTTGCTCGACATGCTCCTCGATCATGTCGAAGATGGTCTTGGTCAGGCTCAGCTTCGGCCCGGCATGGAGGCGGCGATAGAGGCCGAGAACATCGGACTGGATCGCCCCGTCGCCAAAATCCCCGTTGGTGCAGGCCCGATAGCCTTCGAGGAATTCGCTCACTTCCAGGCCATCCTGCGCATCGAAGAAGACCACCTCCGGCGCGATGCCCATGGCGTGGGCATTGCGCGCCGCCTCGTTCGCGGCCACCCGGTCGATGAACATTTCGGAGCCTTCGCCAGGCACCTTGATGAAATAGCGGCGCGGATCACCGGCAACCTCGACCAGCCAGTTCTGATTCATCAATCCGCCGACGAGCGGCGTATAGGCAGCCGCCTTGCCGTGCCATTGCGGCACCCGTCCAATGGCGCTTTCGACGTTGCGTTCGTGGACGGTTGTCGCTTCTCCGAGCTTTCTGCGAACCGTCATGCAATCCTCCGAAGCGCCTCGCCAAAGCGCGGTTCGCGGACTGCCATCCGGCAACGCACGAAGCGCCAACTGGCAAATTTGTAGAACTCAAGCGTATTCCGTGCCGATTTTGCGGCCAGAAGCGCGCCGATCAGCCCCCATCGCAGGTCATCTGCGACGCCGTAAATACGCGCGCGGTTGAATGACGCCTCATCGAACGCTCCAGCGTTGCGGACGAAGGCGTCGCGAGCCTCGGGCTCCTGGGCAAAGGCTTCCATCAGGAAGCTGCCGAGGTCTTCCAGCGGATCCGCCGTGGTGGCGCGATCCCAATCGATCAGGCGCACCTCGCCGGCGTCGCTGATCAGGATATTCGACACGTTGCCGTCGCCATGGATCGGCACAGGTGCAATGTCGAGACCTTGAAAGGCCGCGGCTGCAAATCGCAATTCCTCGACCAGCCATTCGACATCGACCGGAACCTGCGCCTTTGCCCACGTCACCGCGCCGTAAAAGTGTTCGATCTCGTCGAAGACACCCTTCCGTCTCGGCAACGGCTTTCCCGCCTGGAACAGGCGCCGCGCGGCAAGGACCGCGTCCACGATCGCAGGCTCCAGCATCCGCTCCAGCGTACCGACCCGCCAGCCGTGGTTCAGGTCCTCCATGATGAGGATGCCTGCCTGGATGTCGGCCAACATCACCCTCGGACCGATGCCGAGATCGGATGCGCGCTGCGCTGCCTCGAAGGCACAGGGTATGTCGACGTAAAGCTCCGCGTCGCGATCCATCACCTTGATGAAAACGCTCTCGCCGTTCGACTTCTTGATGGCGCGCCAGGGGAAGCCGTCGACGCCCCGCCAGCTTGGTGACGCCAGAATGGGGATTGCGGGTTCGATCGCAATGTCTCCCAACCCCCAGCCAGGAAGGGACTCAAGGCGGTCCCGGAGTGCGGCCACTTCGACTGCTGTTTCGCTCATAGCTACGTCAGGTCTCTCAAGATACGGCCGGTCAAGCCGACCGGCATCCGGTGCAGTTTGATCGAGAAGGATGCAAAAGGGATGCCTCGCACTCCACCAAATCATGCCGTTAGAACCGATGGTCTACCCCTGCAAGGGTCAGATTCGCTATCCGACCTGATGGTCCGGATTCGACGGAGGACGTATGCCTGCTCAAAAACTGATCGCAATGAGCCTTGCCGAGTTGGCTGACGCGTATGCATCGCGAAGCCTTTCCCCGGTTGAGGTCGCCAACGACGTCATCACGCACGCCGAAGCCGTCAACGGCTCAATCAACGCCCTGTTCTGCTTTCGCCCCGAACAAGCCATTGCCGGCGCGCGACAGTCGGAAGCGCGATGGAGGGCCAAGACGGCGCTGGGGCCGCTTGACGGGGTTCCGATGACGGTCAAGGACAGCGTCGCCATGGTCGGCTGGCCCTATTTCCACGGCATTGGCGCAAACAGGTCACTGCCGCCGTCGAACTACGACTCACCGCCGGCCATTGCCCTTCGCGAAGCCGGCGCGGTGATCTTTGCCAAGACCACGATGCCGGATTGCGGGCTGATGGCGTCCGGCATCAGTTCTCTGCATGGCATCACCCGCAACCCATGGGGACTGGCCTGGAATACCGGCGGATCTTCCGCCGGCGCCGGCGCCTCGATCGCCGCGGGCGCCGGATTCGTTTCAGTCGGGACGGACATCGCCGGCTCGGTTAGGCTCCCGGCCGCGCATTGCGGACTGGCGT
>JAJYAH010000204.1 GCA_021779635.1 Pseudomonadota bacterium
CAATCGCGGTGACGACCGCGGTCGCGATGCTGTACCAGGTCGCCACGAACAATGGCGAATCGTCGGTGCATTGCGCGGCGTACAGCGTCGCCGCCAATCCAGCCGACAACATTCCCGCGAGCGCACCGGCGAGCGCGGGTCGAGCCGGCGCGCCGTGGCGCAGGCCGACCAGCGCCGCTGCCAGCAGCGGCAGCGACAACAGCGGAATAGCCGTCAGACAAACCCGCGAATTGCTGCCGATCAATCGCGTCATCATCGGCAACCGCTGCGGCACCATCATCTCGCATGCGATCCCGACGGCGAGAAGGCCAACCGGGATCGCCAACAACCATACCCAGCCGCGCAGCACGGCTTCCGGCCGCGATAGATGCAGGCTGACCGCGATGGCCGAAATCGCCAGCGCCAGCGTCACCAGAAATTTCAGGTCGAAGAATGGATTATGCATCGCGGTCATGGCATCCGGCCGCACGCCGAGCGCTGCAAAGAACATCACCAGCGAAACCGGCGCCGCGGCGAGCAATGCCAGCGCCAATACGAGTCCGACCGGCCGCGCGCGGTGCGCATTATCGGCCGCGAGAGTTCGAATGAGCTGATCGGTTTCCATGGTCATTGTTCCCGCAATCTGGCGGTAAGACTGGCAAGCCCGCGATGCAGCGCCACGCGCACCGCGCCCTCGCTCATCGCAAATTTTGCCGCGGTGTCCTTGATCGATGCGCTGTCGACCGCGATCGACTGCAATACCTCACGCTGCCGCGCCGGCAGCGATTGCAGTTGGGCCGCAACCTCGTTTGCCGGAGCGATCTCCGCGACCGGCTCGCTCGGGATCGTCTCGGCGAAATCGTCGATGTTAACGAAAACCCGCCGGCCCCGGCGGCGCAGCGAATCGATCAGCTTGTTGCGGGCGATCGCAAACAGCCACGGCGCGAACGGTGCGTCGGCGTCCCACGTGTGCCGCTTCAGATGCACCGCCAACAAAATATCCTGCACGATATCCTCGGATTGGTCGACCGGCTGACCGGATCGCGCCAGACCGCGGCGCGCAGCGGCCCGCAGCACCGGCGTGACGGCCTTGAGCAGGCGATGATACGCCGCATCGTCGCCCGAAACGGCCAACCGCATCAGGCCGGTCCATTCGTCTTCACGCTCGGACACGCGCGCTCCTACCCTGCAATTCGGTCGATCTTTCAATTTGTTACACTTTGAGGTTTCAATCACGAAGTCGTGATCTTCGCCTCAAAGACGATGCAATTTTTCGCATTCCGCTTGGGAATCACGGCTGCGAATTCCGCGCTGCCAGGCTGATAACATTGATCGGCCCGGCTGGCACTCGCTGCATTTTTTTCAGGGGATTTCGCCAGCTGGCGATCTCGAAATCCCGGGCCGGCACCATGCGGTTGCCCCGCTTTTGCCCGACTCGCCCGAAGATTCCCTTTTTTTGCCGCGCTGTGGACACGCCATGGGGTCTCATTTCGCTTTTGGGGGCTGGCAAATGGGGAGATTGCCACATGAAAATCAAAGGCAACGGGCACTCGGCATTGATACTGGCCGCAGGGCTCTGGGTATGTTTCGCGGGGCCATCGCAAGCCGCGGCAGCCACCGATGCCACGGCCGCGAGTTCGACCGCGGGGGCACCGATTGCGCTCAACAAATACACCAGGCACAGCTCGCACCATTGGAGACGGTACGCACACCATAAATCCGGCAAGGTGGCGCTGAAATCCACCGACGACAAGAAAGCCGCCGCCACCGATGTCGCGGCCGACGACGCCGACAAGTCATCGACGCCTCCCTCATCGTCCGAGATACCGCCATCAGTCGCCAACGCCAATGCCCAATTGGCGGCCTCCGACTCGCCGACCAGCGACGCCGCCCAGGCCATGTCGGTGCGGGCCAGCAATATCGTGCAGAGCGCGCCGAACAATCCGGCTGACACGCAGCCCGCCGCAGAATCCCAGGTCGTGGCCGCTGATCAGCTCAACGATGTCGATCGTGCGCTCCACGAAGGCAACCCACCTGCGGCGCCGATCGCCATGGCCTCCGCCGAGCCACCCGTGGCCTCCGCCGCAGCGCCCGTGCTGGCCGGCAGCGCGGCCAGCAGCAGCGACAGCACCTGGGACCGAACCTCGCTGATCGGTAAAATCTTCATCGGTTTTGGCGCACTTCTGACGATGGCCTCCGCTGCGCGCATGTTCATGGCGTGAGCGGCCTTCTGTCCCGGACGCCGCACCGCGTCCGGGACAGGCGATTCGGCCGAGGTGAAATTCGCCCCACTTGAAGCCCGTCCCGCCAGCGGGCACATTACCCCGCGAAATCAGGCGCGGGGGGACCATGAGCACGTTCGAATACATCATCGTCGAAAGCAAAGGCGCGGTCGGCATCATCACGCTCAACCGGCCGAAAATGCTCAATGCGCTGTCCTTCGGCGTGTTTCGCGAGATCGCGGCGGCGGTCGACGACCTTGAAGCCGATGACAAGATTGGATGCATCCTTTTGACCGGCGGCGAGAAGGCCTTCGCCGCGGGCGCCGATATCAAGGAAATGCAGCCGAAAACCTTCATCGACATGTTTTCCAGCGATTTCATTGCGGTCGGCGGTGACCGTGTCGCCAATTGCCGCAAACCGACGCTTGCCGCCGTCAGCGGCTATGCACTCGGCGGCGGCTGCGAACTGGCGATGATGTGCGACATCATCATCGCCGCGGATACCGCCAAATTCGGCCAGCCGGAAATCACGCTCGGTACTATCCCCGGCATCGGTGGGACCCAGCGGCTGACGCGCGCGATCGGCAAATCCAAGGCGATGGATCTGTGTCTCACCGGCCGAATGATGGACGCGGCCGAAGCGGAGCGCTCGGGTCTGGTGAGCCGCATCGTGCCATCGAACAAATTGATGGAGGAAGCGCTGGCGATGGCGGAAAAAATCGCCGCGATGTCGCGTCCGGCGGCCGAGATGGCAAAGAGCGCCGTCAACCGCGCGTTCGAGACGCCGTTATCCGAGGGACTCAATGTGGAACGCGACCTGTTTCACTCGACCTTTGCATTGGAGGATCGATCCGAGGGCATGGCGGCATTCATCGCCAAGCGCAAGCCGGTGAACAAGAACAGGTGAAATGCGCAGGTCTCACCGCGAGTCGTCCCGGCGAACGCCGGGACCCACAACCCCTGGCTCTGCTGATCATGGAAGGCCTCTGCCACATTGCCGAAGGCGCGGGTCCTCAGCGGGTCCCCGCATCCGGCGGGACGACCGGGGTCATTGAATACGGCTCCTGACCAGCGCCGCGCTGACCAGAGCGCGGTAGGCACGTTCGGACCATGTTGCCGGCCGGTCGAGACCGAGCCGCGCCAGGCATTCCCCGTCGGCTTCATCGGGCCGATGGGTCAATCCCTGCCACAACAATCCGGCCAGGCGCTGCGGCGCACGCTGTGCGTCCTGCAACAACTGCAACGCCGGAATCAGCCGCTGTTCGGCCCCGGTAAAATCGCTGCCGAACGGAAACGACGGCAGCAAGCCGGCATCGCGGGCAGGCTTCAACGCGCCGGCGATCCGTTCCGGAAGGTTGTCGCGATACGCCGCCGGGATTTCAAAATTCTTCGGCAGTTTGCCGGCATCCTTGGCCTGTCGCGCGAGTTCAGCCTGAAAGCGGGAATCCGTAACCGCCAGCATCGCTGCGATCACCTCGGCATCGGACTTTCCCCGGAGATCGGCGACGCCATATTCGGTGACGATGATATCGCGCAGATGCCGCGGAATGGTCTCGTTGCCGTAGTTCCAGCGGATGTTGGATTGTGTCTTGGCAGCGGCCTGCCGCGTCGCTTCGACCGTGAGAATCGAGCGCGCACCTTGCAGCGCGAACGCCTGCGCCACGAAATTATATTGGCCGCCAACACCGCTGACGACCTGCCCGTTCTCGACGCCATCGGAAATCACCGCCCCCATCAGCGTCGCCATCATCGCATTGTTGACAAAGCGGGCGTCGACGCGGGCGCGCCGCTTGGCGGCCTCGTCGTCATAGAGTTCGTTGGTGAACGACACCGGCATCATCTGGATCCGCGCGATCTGGCTGGATGTCATCTCGCGCAATGCACGGTAGAATGATTTCGGCCCGAGAAAAAACGCGCCATGCAGCAGCACGCCATCGACCTCGCGCTTGAGAATACCGGCGTCGATCAGGCCGAGAAACGCCTCGAACAGCATCTCGCTGACGCCATAGAGACCCTGTTCGAACGGTCCGGTTTCCGGCGCCGGACGCCGTTCGGTCGCGGGTGACAGCCGTTTCATGATTTCGTGGAATTGCGCATTGTCGCAATGGCGGACGATCAACCCCTGCGCCAGCGCGTCGCCAACCTGCCCGATGCCGATCTGCAGCGTGCCGCCGTCGCGAATGAGCCCTGCGGCCCGAAGGCCGATGGCGTATTTGGTGTCCGTGATCGGTTCCGACGGCGGCGCGAACAACGGAAAGTCGGTATTCGGACTGTCGAGTACCGCGCTGAATTGTTCGGCCGGCAGATCGCCCGCGCCCGGCATGAACGGCAGTTCGGAATTGACCTGGCCGACCAGTTTGAACGACGCGCGACCCTCCGCACGAGCACGCAAAATATCCAGCGTGGTGTCGGTGTTGCAGCTCAGGCTGTAACGCGCGACGCCGTCGACCACGCGTTTCGCCACCAGCTGCGTGACGACGTTCAGCCCCCGCGCCAGCAGGTATGACGAGGCATGGGTATAATTTGCGGAAACATAATGCTGCTGCGCAAACGGCACATGCAGCCACCTTCCGGCCAGAAAAAAGAACTCGATGACGCGGATATTGGGCGGAAGCGCATTGGCATGCAGCGCGTCGGCATAAGCAAGGTCCGGATAGCCTCCGAACAGGCGGTCGATCACCGGTCCAATAAAACGGCGCTCCAGCAGGTTGGCCGGCTTCGGTTTTTCCAGCGTCAGCGCGGAAAAGAAGGTGAGATTGATCGCCCGGTCGGCGGCCGCGCGTGCGTAGAGCGCATTGACGATTTGGTTGGCCTTGCCTAGCCCGAGCGGCAGCCCGACG
This sequence comes from Pseudomonadota bacterium, assembly GCA_021779635.1. The sequence goes on from JAJYAH010000204.1 coordinate 5,042, forward strand.
ACGAGGTCGGTCCCGACGTCGCGGACGATATCCTCCGCGATCGCCTCGGGGTCGGAGAACATTTTCGGCATCAAATGCAGGCCCGGGCGCGATTGGAAGCGAGCGCCTGGAATCGGACGCCGCTACCTGTAGCTATAGCGTATTTTCCTCCGATATTCGTCTGTGATGAACCGGCAACAGGTGCTGGATTGACTGCCGGCTTGACCGGTCTCGCAAGGCTTGGGACATTGACTCTTGATGGTCTGTCGCGGTCCGTCCGATGCTTCAATTCGGACCTGATACGCCGCCGCAAGCGTTCCGAAGCGCAAAATCAAAAACACAAAAACGCACAAGGGAGAGAGCCGATGCTTACCAGACGTAGTATCCTTCTTGCCTCCATCGCGGCCGGAGTAACCATGCCCAACCGAACCGTCCTTGCGAAAGCGGCACAGCCGTCGACGCCCGTGAATTTCGACATTCCCGCCAGCGCCTGCGATTGCCACACCCACATTCACGGTGACCCCGAGAAATTTCCATTCTTCCCGGGGCGGGTCTACACCCCCGAACCGGCATCGCCCGAAGAAATGGCGGCACTGCACAAGGCGCTGCACATCGAGCGCGTCGTGATCGTCACCCCAAGCGTCTATGGCCCGGACAATTCGGCAACATTGTTCGGCATCAAGGCACGCGGCGCGACTGCGCGCGGCGTTGCCGTCATCGACGGCAAGACCCCGGACAGCGACCTCGACGCCATGAACCAGGCGGGCGTCCGCGGTATCCGGCTCAATCTCGCAACAGGCGGGGTCAGCGACCCCGCCGTTGGCCGCGCGCGCTTTCAGGCCGCCGTCGACCGCATCAAGAACCGCAACTGGCATATCCAGATGTTCACGGATCTGGCGATGATCTCCGCGATCAAGGAGCTCGTCGCGGCTTGCCCGGTGCCGGTCGTGTTCGACCATTTCGGCGGCGCCCATGCCGAGCTTGGCCTCGCGCAGCCGGGCTTTTCCGACATGCTGGAGCTGGTCCGGACCGGCAAGGCCTATGTGAAGATCTCCGGCGCCTATCGGGCCTCCAGCCTCGCGCCGGATTATCCCGATGTGATCCCGCTCGCCCGCGCGCTGATAACAGCGAATTCCGATCGGATCATCTGGGGCAGCGATTGGCCGCACCCGGATTCGGTCACGCCGCCCGGAAAGAAGCCGACCGACGTGACGCCACTGCTTCAGATCGATGACGGCCGCCTGCTCAACCAGCTCCCGGTATGGGCGCCGGACGCGGCGATCCGAAAAAGGATTCTGGTCGACAACCCGGCGCGGCTTTACGGCTTCTGAGAGCTGTTTTCTGAAACTATCAATGGCGCTCCGGCCATTGCGGCGGGTGACTGCCGAGCGGCATCGCCGGGCGCGCCCAGAATGCGGGCGTTGCCGACAGCGCGGCCGAATGACGGACGGACCGCAGCGGACCGAAGCCGGAGGGCGTTTCCTCGATAAAGCGCTGCACCGTGTCGCCCCTCAAATCCTCGGTCTTGAGACCGTCGGCCACGCGGCCGAGATTCCACAGCCAGCGCCCGGTCTGCGCCAGCGACACGCGGACATGCCAGCTGCCGCCCTCGCGCGATTGGCGCGCCCGCGCCATCATCGCGCCGAACGCCATCAGGTAGCCGCTGGCGTGATCGAGCATTTGCGCCGGCAATTCCTTCGGCCCGTCGACGCCGGCGGCCTGGCCCTCGGCGTGATTGAAGCCGGTCGCCGTCTGCACCAGCGAGTCAAAGCCGCGCCGTTCCGCCCACGGCCCGGAATGGCCATAGGCCGACAGCGACACGTAGACGATTCCGGGGCTGATCCGCGCCGCATCCTGCGGCGAGAAGCCCAGCGCTGCCAGCGAGCGCGGACGATAGCCTTGCGAGAAAATATCCGCACTCGCCAGCAGGTCGCGCAAGCGGGCCCGCCCCTGTTCGCTCTTGAGTTCGACGAAGCTCGTGAGCTTGCCGCGGCCGGTATCGATGGTGAGCCATGGAATCGCGGGCAGATCGGGACCGGAAATCAGCAGGACGTCGGCGCCATGCGCCGCCAGCGTGCGCCCCGCGACAGGACCGGCGATCACCCGCGACAGATCCAGCACGCGCAGCCCGGCAAGCGGGCGGTCGCCGGCGGGCCATGGTTTTGGCCCGGCCTCGCCGATTTTCTCGATCGAGATCGGAGGCAATTCGGCAAGCGCCCTGGCCTGGGGCAGCGCCGACCATTCTTCATGCGAGCGCATCAGCGCCACGACGCAGCCGCCGGCATAGGCCGCGGTCTCGAATGCCTCGCCGTCCCGCTGCAGCAGCGCGGCCTGAACATCATCGCGCTCCGGCTTGCAGTTCAGCACCTTGCAGACGGCGTCGCGGTGATGCGGGAAATTGGTGTGCAGCCGCACGAAACGTTGATCGCGGGTTTTGTAGATCCCGGCGATGGCGTCCCAGGCCGGACCTGGCGGCTTGCCATCGACGCGCAGGTAACGCTCGGAACGGCATTCGACGACGGCATGTCGCATGTCGACCGCGACATCCTGCGACTGTCCGCTGCGCAATTTCCATATTTGCGCGGCGGCAAGCCCGGTCGCGGCAATGCTGGCCTGCGCCGCGGCGGCAACGCGAAACGAGGACGGCAGTTGCGGCTCTTCACCCGTCAGCGTGACGGTGTTGAGTGCGGAAGGATCGCCGCCCGCCAGCGTCCACAGATCAGCAAGGATTTCACGAGGCGTTTGCATGGTATGATTCCCGAGGAGGCATCGCGACATTATATGTCGTTTGCCGGCGCCACCATATCGGCGACCGTCATGGACGGCGGTGATTGCTCAATGGAAATCCCGCGAGCGCGGCAGGATGCGCACGTTGCGCGGATGACGGATTTTCTGGGCCGGATTGTCGGGGTGCTGGCGCCGGTCATCATGCAGCGGTTCGATCAGCGCCGGGCCGGCCGGCACCGCATGTTTCCGGTGGAACGCGTCATTGGCCAGATTTATCAAGTCATGCGAGCGATCGAACAGTCGCTGGGCGACCAGATGCGTCACCTGTTCCGGGCTGCTCTGAATATAGCCTTCGACCAGAATGAGCCGCGCGCCCATCACTTCCTTGCGAAAACGTTCCATCACCTTCGGCCACACCACGATATTGGCGATGCCGGTTTCGTCCTCCAGCGTCATGAAGACGACGCCCTTGGCGCTGCCCGGACGCTGCCGCACCAGCACCACGCCGGCGCAGCGGACATGACACCTGTCCCTGTCATGGCGGACGCCGGCGCAGGCGATGACGCTTTCTCTGGTAAACATCGGCCGCAAAAATTCCATCGGGTGGCCCTTCAGCGACAGCCGGATGGTTTGATAATCGGCTACCACCTGCTCCGGCAGCGGCATGCCAGGCAAGGGCAGCGCCTTCTCGTCCGGCTGTTCGCGCGCGGCGGCGATTTCGAACAGCGGCAGCGGCACGTCATCCGGCAATCGCCGCACCGCCCATAGTGCTGCGCGGCGATCAAGCCCGATCGAGCGAAACGCATCGGCATCCGCCAGCAGAATCAACGCACGCTTCGGCAGCGCCGTGTCGCGGGCGAAATCCTCCAGCGAGTTGAAGGGACGGCGCGCCCGCGCGGCGACGATGCGCTCGGCCCAATCCTCTGCTTTCGGCTTGCCGCTTCTTTGTCTCAGAAACTCCTCATCCGGATCGGTCCATTTGAATCCGTCGATCTGCCGGAAGCCGAGCCGCAACGCATGATAATTCCCGCTTTGCTCCTCCAGCGTGTTCTGCGCATGACTGAACGACACATCGATCTCGCGCACCTCGACGCCGTTCTTGCGCGCATCGCCGACGATCTGCGCCGGCGCATAGAAACCCATCGGCTGCGAATTCAGCAAGCCGCAAGCGAACGCATCGGGATGGAAATGCTTGAGCCATGACGAGACATAGACCAGTTGCGCGAAGCTCGCGGCGTGGCTTTCGGGGAAGCCATAACTGCCAAATCCCTTGATCTGATCGAAGCAGCTTTTCGCAAATGCCGGATCATAGCCACGATCGATCATGTTGTTGACCATCTTGGATTCGAACTTGCCGATGGTGCCGACATTGCGGAACGTCGCCATGGCGCGGCGCAGCCCGTTGGCTTCTTCGGATGTGAATTTCGCGGCCTCGATGGCGATACGCATCGCCTGCTCCTGGAACAGCGGAACGCCGAGGGTCTTGTGCAGGACGTCTTTAAGCTCGTTTTTATTTCCGCCCTTAGGGTATGGATACTCTATCTCCTTCGGGTTCATTTTGCGCCGCTTTAAGTACGGATGCACCATGTCACCCTGGATCGGGCCGGGCCGCACGATGGCAACCTCAATGACGAGATCGTAGAACGTTCGCGGCTTCAGGCGCGGCAGCATGTTCATCTGGGCACGGCTCTCGACCTGGAACACGCCGAGCGACTCGCCTCTCTGAAGCATTTGATAAACTTCGTCATCATCCTTTGATTTGATATCGGCCAATTCGTAACGCGTGCCTTTATGATCTGCGACAAGGTCAAAGCATTTGCGGATGCAGGTCAGCATCCCCAGCGCCAGCACATCGACCTTCATCATGTTCAGGGCATCGACATCGTCCTTGTCCCATTC
>JAJYAH010000205.1 GCA_021779635.1 Pseudomonadota bacterium
TTTTCGCCAAAGCCCTGGCCGCAGCGATTCCGCGAGATCCAGGCCGCCGGCGGCCATGTCGAGATCGTGCAATCCCGGATTGAGCAGGGCGAGCTGATCGCGGTTGCGTCAGGCTCTCTCGGCCTCGGCGCCGAGGGGCGCCTTGACGGCGAATTGCAGATGACGGTAGCCGGACTGGACAAGCTGATTGCGGCGCTCGGCATTGAAAAAATGCTCGATGAGGGCGTGCCGCAGGCAACCCTCGATCGCGTCGCGCCCGGCGTCAAAACCGCTGACGTCAATAACCTGCTCGGCGCGCTGGACCGCGCGATTCCGGGTCTCGGCAAGGTGGTCAAGCAGAACGCCAATGTCGCCGCGGCCGCCGGCATCAACGCGCTCGGCAAGGAAGCGATGCTGGAAGGCAAGAAGGCACGGTCGTTTCCGCTGCGTTTCGTCGACGGCGCGGTGTTTCTGGGACCGCTGAAGGTGGCGCAGGTTCCGCCATTGTTTTGAAAAGAACCTGCTCGTCGGTTCAGCTCGCAAGCATCTTGATGGGCTTGTCGGGGGACGCGAGGAATTGACTTTCGAACTCGGTTACGGGCGTTGGCCGGCCAAAGAAATAGCCCTGGCCTTCTTCGCAGCCCATGGTCGCAAGAAGATCCGCGGTCGCACGGTTCTCGATACCTTCAGCAATGATCGATAGGCCGAGCTGCTTGCCCAGGACAATGGTCGAACTCACGATCGCGGCGTCGTCAGGATGACTCAGCAGGTCGAGCACAAAGGAGCGGTCGATCTTCAGGCCGTCGAGCGGAAATTTCTTGAGATAACTGAGGCTCGCATAGCCGGTACCAAAATCGTCAAATACGACGCGGACGCCGAGTTTTTGGATGCGCCGGAAGGTTTCGAGCACTTTTTTCTCGTCAAGTATCACGATGTCCTCGGTGACTTCGAGCTCGAGCAATGAAGGCGTCAGGCCGGTCGTGGCCAGCACGTCTGCGACCGATTCGGCAAGATCGCCGTGATAAAGTTGCGACGGTGACAAATTAACGCCCACGCGCACCGCATGACCGGCCTTCTCCCAGGCCCGCGCCTGCCGGCAAGCGGTCTCCAATACCCAGGCTGCAATACGCTCTGAAATGGACGATGTATTGACGACCGGTATGAATTCGCCCGGAGACACCAGTCCGCGCACCGGATGGCGCCAGCGAATGAGGGCTTCCGCGCCGATCAGTTCGCCGCTGCCGAGATGGATCTGTGGCTGGTAGAACAGCTCGAATTCGCCCCGCTCGGCGGCGAGCGCAAGCTCGGCTTCGAGCGTCAGCCGGGTCTCGAGCTCTTCTCGGATGCGAGTTTCGAACAGCACATAGCCGCTCTTGGTGGCCTTGGCTCGGCGAAGCGCAAGATGGCTGTTGGAGAGCAGTTCATCCGCATTGCTGCCGCTGGTGCGGTAGACGGCCGCGCCGATCGAGACCTTGACGCGGTGCGAACGGCTGCCGGTCGTTACCGGCGTGTCAAAACCGGCCATAACGCGTTTGGCCAGTTGGTCGATGCTTCCTGGCGAACCGGCGCCGAAGGCGGCGATGGCAAACTCGTCGCCGCTTAGCCTGGCGACGACGCCGGCGCTGCCGACCTCGCGGGTCAGGCGATCGGATATCGCGCGCAATACGAGGTCGCCATTGGCGTGGCCAAACAGATCGTTGATATGCTGGAAGCTGTCGAGGCCAACGATCAGAAGTGCCACTTCGGTGCCGGTAGCTTCGGCGGTCGCAATCATCGAAGCCAACCTTGCTTCCAGTGTGTTGCGGTTGGCAAGGCCTGTCAGCGCGTCGTGTTCGGCGAGGTAGCGGATTTTCTCGGCTTCGCGCTTGCGCACCGAGATGTCGCGCAGGATTGCGCCATACTGGAGCCCGTCGGCGCCTTGCCAGCCGGAAAAACTGGCTTCGACGGGAAATATTTCCCCACTGCGGCGCCGGGCGTCAAATTCGATTACCTTGCCAGTGCCGAGCGCACCCGCATTGTGGATCGAGAATGGGGCATCCGCTGCCATATTTGCCGCGCAGATCTTGTCGAAAGGCTGGCCGATCATTTCGTTCGGGCCGTAACCGAAGATGGCCGCTGCACCGGGATTCCATACCGTGATCCGGTAGTTCGAATCGGTGCAGATCAAACCATCGCCGAGCGACATCGCGATACGCTGAAAGCGATTTTCGGCCACACGGCCCAGCAGATCGCGGACATCGATCTCGTCGAGTCCGATGGCGGCGATGTAGACCACGATCGCGATCTGCAGCAGTGCGGTGTCGATGATGAGTGGAAACCACATCTGGAGCAGATAGGCCGAGGCTTCGACGGCAATTGCGGTGACCGCGAGCGCACCGACGCGCCTTGCGGCAGACAGCCGGCGCCAGAGCAAAATCATCGCCAGCATAACGGCACAAAGCGCCGTCAGCGTCGTCGTTGCCGAAGTCCAGTGCAAGGTACGGCCGCGGATAATCGATTCGGCCGCGAGCGCTTGCAGCGCCGGTCCCGAGACGATGCCGCCGTTCGGAATGCTGAAGCGATCGCCCAGCTCGAGTGCGGTGCCGCCGATGATGACCTTCTTGTCCTTCAGTTGGTCCAGTGCCGCCTTGCTGCCATTCAGAACGTCGACAAAGGATACTCGGGGGATGGTCTCATGCTGGATTGAAAAGTCGATGAGAAACGGCCCGCGCTTCTCGTCGTACTGCCCGGCGATGACCGCGCCCATGGATGGCAGGAATTCGCCGTCGAGCTTCTGGCCGAAGGGATAGCGGCGCACCAGCCCATCCGGGTTGATCTCGACATTGACCACCGCGGACCAGGCGTGTGCGCGGAACGGGGCCAGTGGGCGGTTATAGAAGGTCGTGCGCCCAGAACCTGGCTGCTTGAACGAGGGCAGCACTACCGATCCCCCGGCGTGCTCCAACGCATCGAGGAATAGTCGGTCGGATTCCGGGTCCGAGGGCGTGCTGAAGTCGACGTCGAAAACGATATCGCTGGCACCGGCGCGCTCGAGTTGATGCAGCAGCTCGGCATGGAGCCGCCGCGGCCACGGCCAGATGCCGATTTTCTCGATGGAAGGCGCATCGATGGCGACGATGACGACATCGCCACTGGCCGGCGTCGACAACCAGGCGAAACGGAGGTCAGCGAGCGTGTTACGCAACCCGTTGTGCCAGCCTGAAGCCAGCACAATGGCCAAAGCGGCCGCGACCAGAATATGTGGCCGGATATGTTTCACTTCCCCATCCCCCGAAACGGACGTTCAAGTCCGTGCCCGTTTTTGTCAGCTAATGTTTGGCGTTCCCATTCCCTCTGCCATTCCCTACGCCGCCGTTCCCGTTTCCGTTGCCATTACCGATGCCGCTATTGCCGTTGCCATTTCCGTTCCCGTTCGCGCCATTTCCGTTCCCATTGGCGCCATTTCCGTTACTATTTCCATATCCGCTGCCGTTATTGCCGCTTCCGGAATTGGTGACGGCGGCGACGGCGGCGGCGGCGGGAGAGGCGCTGCTCAATGCGCTGCTGGCGGCGGTCGTCGCTGACGAGACTGCGTTTGTGCTGGTCGTCGGCGACGAGTTCCAGACCGTGTTGTTCACGAGGTTTCGGCTGGCCCCATTGGTCGTGGACGAGCCGCGGGCGAGTCCATGCGTGACCTTGTGGAAGTCCAGCTTCACTTCGCCGAGCGCCGACGAGATCCTTAATCCGCCATGCGCGGCGAGCGCATGGATCGCTTGCCCGTTCGCGGCGTTGCGGGGCGCAGACAGGCCGCCTTTCGGCACGGGAACACGATCTACCGATGATGGACGAGGCTTGCCTTGCTCGATCGGATTGAACGTCCCCGGGCCGCTCAGTGAAAGGCCGGGTTTACCGTGTTCGAGCGCGGTCGCGCGCTGGCCCGGCACCAGCTGGGCGATCTGGCCCGACCGGAAGTCGTTAACCTCGACCTGTCCGCGCATGACATCGACGCTGGTGCTCGTGGCGTTCACGGACACGCGGAACTGTGTGCCCTTGACCACGGCGGCGAGATAGGGGGTCTCGACCTCGAAATGCTTGACGTTGCGCTTTTCGACGTCAAGCAGGATCGAGCCGGCCCGCTGAACGATCGTGGTCGACAGTTCTTCCTTTTGCTCGGCGGGCAGCCCGATTTCCGAATTCGGCGCAATCAAAATGCGTTCCTCGCCGCGCGACAGGAGTACGCGGCCATTGCGGCCCGTGCGTATGATATCGCCCGGCTTGAGATTGTCCTCGGGCTTGACGGACGCCTGCTGCACATCTCCGCTCGTGATCCAGACCTCGCCGGATGATTTGTTGACCGACCATATGCCGCCGCCTTCGGCCGCGAATGCCTCAGACGCAGCCACAAGGGCAAACACTATTGCGATCAGACGCAGAAGCTTGCGGGCCATCCCGATAGTCCTTTCCTCGGTCTCGACGACACCAAGGCATAAGGCCAAAAGTTCAATTTTGAGTGTGCGAGTGAATCGGTACTTGGGCCGGCCGTTAACCGTTCATTGACCATAAAATTCTATGAAAATTCATGGACCTAACAATATCGCGGTGGTTTGCGAGCGCCCATCTGGAATATTTCGGCGCCGCCAGCCGGCTGGCCAATCGCCACGCGAGGCGCTTGGCGCCGGTATTTTTGGCCCTCCCGATGCTGGTGACCGCAGCAGCTGCGCATGCCCAGCAGGCCAGTCAACCGGCCTACGATCCAAGGCAATTCGACCAGCGCTTCAACGGTGAGCAGCTCGAGCGGACCCCGGCCGGGCAACCCCGCCTGCCAATGCCACGGCTGGCGCGGCCCGCAACGCCTCCGGCGGATCCGACGCCGTTGTTCGTGCTGCGTCACATCTCGATTGTCGGCGCGACTGCAATCCCGCGTGACCAATTGGCGACGGCCTATCGACCCTACATTGGCAGGAAGGTATCGCAGGCTGACCTGGCCGCGATTGCTGCCGGTATCAGCGATATCTATCGCGTGGCAGGCTTCCATCTGAGTCGAGCGATCGTTCCCCCGCAGGACATCAACGGGGGATCGGTCCGCCTTCAGGTGATCGAAGGCAGCATCATGGCGCTCGATCTGAAGGGCGAGGGCGCCGAGGAGTTTGGGGTGCGCCAGATGCTGTCGCCGGTGCTCGCCGAACAGCCGTCGCGGCTGACCACCCTGGAGCGGAAGCTGCTACTGATCAACGCCCGCCCGGGCGTTCGTATCGAAGACACCACGCTCGAGGAGATCGGCAATGCCAGCGGTCATTTCCGCCTGACCGTCTTCGTCAAGACGTGGCACGTTTATACCTCTTTCGGCATCGATAATCTCGGTGCTTCCGGCGTCGGCCCATGGGAAAGCTATGCGACCGCGGCATTCAACTCCTATTTGGTGCAAGGCGATACGCTCGCAGTCAACCTTTCGACAACGCCCGGCGATCCACGTGAGCTAGCGTTCGGCCGGCTGTCCTATGATACCCCGATTGGGAATGATGGTCTGAGGGTTGGCGCATCCGGCATTTACAGCGAAGTCTGGCCCGGAGATTATCGCCACGCCTACAGCGACAACACGACGACGGAAGCCATCGAGCTCCGCGCCAGCATCGTGCCACTGCAGTCGCAACGCGCGTCGCTAACCCTGACGACGGCCCTGGACATCAGCAACGTCTCCGAAAGCGATATGTTCGGGCCGATCTACAGCGATCGCATCCGCACCATTAGCCTGACGTCGGACTCCCGTCTGCAGGACAGTTTTGGCGGCAACAATTACCTGACCGTGACGTTGCGTCAGGGGCTCAACGTCCTGGGCGCCTCGCCCGGTGGCGACGACTTCGTTTCGCACGCCGGTGCGTCCCCCGATTTCTCGGCGCTTAGCGCCTGGTTCACGCGCTATCAGACCTTGTCGGATACCTGGTCGCTCAAGATCGCCGGTGCTGGCCAGGCGGCGTCCGGGCCGCTCTATCTGTCGCAGCAATTTTATCTTGGGGGCGCGGCCTTCGGCCGAGGCTACGCTGCGGCCGAGACCAGCGGCGACAACGGCATGGCCGGCTCGCTGGAGCTGCGCTTCGATCAAAAGCTGAATTCCGCATTTATGACCGGCTACCAGCTCTATAGCTTTGTGGACAGCGGCGTCGCCTGGAATGCCGGCTATCGCTATACGGACGGAATCTCGCTGGTTTCTGTTGGCGGTGGCGCACGCTGGTTTCTGAGCAACAACACGCAGGCCGATCTCGCAGTTGCGATTCCACTGAGCTATCGCGCTCCCGACAATCCCGCCCGCGACCTGCGCGTGCTATTCTCGCTGACCAGCGCGCTCGAGCTTTGTCCGGCAAGGGCGTCGACCCGCTGCCTCTAGCGCACCCTCGGTCTCGCCGCACGTTGCAGTGCGTCCACCAACGGTCTTGGTGGTGTAGAAACAATGTCGCCGCGGCCGCCGGCATCAACGCGCTCGGCAAGGCTGGCACACCGACCCAATCAAAAGCCGTCCCGCCCTAGGCTGACGCGCTGGCGGCCGCCGCCCGCACGTTGGCACGCGAGCCCGAGCTGAACTCGATCTCCTGATAGCCCTTCGCCGCGACATCGTTGATGATGCCGACGAATTTCGGCGTGCCGCCGTTGTAGACGAAGTAGCGGACGGTGCCCTCTTCGTGGCCGGCCACGTTGGAGTTGTAGCCGGTGAACCACGACTTCGCTTTGCGCATCAGCATGATCTCGTACATCTTGACCACATGGGCGGTCCAGCGCTCCTGCGCCTCGCGCGTGGCGTCGGCGCGGGTATAGCCGCGGTCCCACATGTATTGCAGCAGGTCCGTGCACCAGTTGACGCCGTTCTCGATCCCGCGCGGGAAATTGGTCGAAGCGGACGCGCTTTGCGGGCCGGTCGGCATCAACAGATTCGGAAAGCCGTGGACGAGCATGCCGAGGAAGGTGGACGGCGCATGCTTCCATTTTCCGGCCAGCGTTTCGCCGCCGATGCCGCGGATATCGATCAGATCATAGGCGCCGGTGATGGCATCGAACCCGGTGGCGTAGACGATGATGTCGAATTCATAGTCGCGCTCGGTGGTACGAAGGCCCTTCTCGGTTACGCGAACGAGCGGCGTCTCGCCGAGATCGACGAGGTGCACATTCTCGCGGTTATAGGCCTCAAAATACTTCGTCTCCAGCGGCAGGCGCTGCACGCCAAAGCCGTGATCCCTGGGGATCAGCTTTTCGGCCACCTTGGGATCCCTGACGCGGCCGCGGATGCGATCGGCAATGTATTCCGACAGCTCGGCATTGGCCGCTTCGTCCATGAAGATCTCGCGGAAATTGGCGAGCCAGATGCCGAAGCCGGGCTCATCATAGAGCCTGTCCCAAAATTCCACTCGCTCCTCGCGCGTCACTTCGTAGAAGCCGCGGTGGTCCGGCCCGTGCAGGAAGGCACCCGGCGTGCGGGTGCAGGCGGCAAAGATTTCGTCATAGCGCGAACGGATGTCGGCCATTTCCTCCTCGGAGATCGCGCTGTTGTTGAGCGGCGCGCTCCAGTTCGGCCGGCGCTGGAACACGGTGAGTTCGCCAACCTTGTCGGCGATCTCGCCGATCACCTGAATCCCGGTGGCGCCGGTGCCGATCACGGCCACCTTCTTGCCGGCCAGATCGACCGGCTCATGCGGCCAGTAATAGGTGTGGAACGAGCGGCCCTTGAAGTCTTCGACGCCTTCCAGCCGAGGCATGGTCGGCGCGGAGAGCAGGCCGATCGCGAGAACCACGAAACGGCACGTCAGCTCGCGGCCGTTGCCGATCTTCACCCGCCACAGATCGCGCGTCTCGTCGAAGTGCATCGCCTCGACCCTGCAGTTGAACTGCATATGTTTGCGCAAATCGAATTTGTCGGCGACGTAATTGAGGTAGCGCAAATTCTCAGGCTGGCTGGAAAAACGCTCCTTCCAGTGCCACTCGTCGAGCAGTTCGCGCGAGAACGAGAAGCCGTAGGTGTAGCTTTCGGAATCAAAGCGGCAGCCGGGATAGCGGTTCCAGTACCAGGTGCCGCCGAGATCGGCGGCCGAGTCGAGCACGGTGGCGTCGATGCCGAGATCGACCAGCCGCTTGATCTGGTAAATGCCAGCCACGCCGGCGCCGACGACAATCACCTCGTAATGGGTTTTGGCCTTTTCCATCGTTTCCTGCTCCGGAATTTGGTTTGCGTCTGATTGACCCGATTACAATCCTTTTTGCCGACGCAAGCAACCGCCCATGACCGGATGACCGACGCGCGGAAATGCGCATCGCCGGGAGATTTGCGCTACCCGCTGCCTGAACCATATCGGCGAAGCCGGGAGTGCAAATACATCGTTCCAACTCGTTGCCGACCCGGCAATCTTCCGTATCGCGACTGACTCGATTGAAGCTTCGTTTGAAATTGCGAAGATATCTCAACTACTGCGTCGCTTTCGTCTTATTAGTTAGCAGCTTTGGTTAGGCACAGAAGTGCGGACAGGCCTCTTTGCGAATTAAACGCAATCGCAAGTCGACGCACCAATGCTTAAGGCTTCCTGCTTTTTCAGGATGACGGCGAAACTGCCTCTTAATGCCGGCCGGCTATGAAGGCTGCGGAAGGACCCGTGAATCGTCACGCGTCTTCGCGCTGTCGGCGGACATCCATGTCAGGCAATCTATTTTCCCGAATTGAGCAAAGCCGCCTTTACGACTGGGCAATGCGATTGCCGATTGCGCTTTATTCGTTTTACGCGCTCTTCCATGACGTCGTCGGCTTTTCCGCGCAGGTCGCAGAGGAGCCTGCGGTGTGGGCGCACGCAGACGTCGGAACGATCATCGCGACGCTGGCGCGGGTCTCGCAGTGGATGTTCGTGGCGTCGCTCGCGGTGCTTCCGCTGTTCCGGCACCGGCCGATCGCGAAATCGACCGCTTTGCTGCCGCGTCTCGCCGCGCTGGTCACAGTTTGCATTCCTCCGTTCTGCGTGCTGCTCGATCGCGCACCGCCAAATCTCTGGTGCAATCTGGTCGCGGTGGCTGCCGGGGTATCCGCAAGCATCCTTGGGGCATTGACGCTGAGCTTCCTCGGCCGCTCCTTCAGCGCGATGCCAGAGGCGAGGCGTCTGGTTACCACTGGCCCTTACAGCATTGTGCGGCATCCTCTGTACCTGATCGAGCTGCTCGGCGTCATCGGTATCGTGCTGCAGGTGCGCTCACTGGCGGGGGTCGGATTGCTGGCGCTAATCGCAACCCTGCAAATCGCGCGCGCCCGCTGGGAAGAAGCTGTCCTCGATCGCGCCATTCCGGAATTCGCGGCCTATCGCCGGCAAGTCCCGTTCCTGATCCCGCGCGATCCGCGCAGCTTTTTCGTGCTGCTGCGCGAAGATCCGACGGCGCGCCGTCGTTCGGCCGTGGTGATGAGTTCGGCATTCGGCCTGCTTGCGCTGGTCTTGATCGCGCTGCCGCGGCTGGTTGGCTAGGGACGCGATGTCATGTTCGGTTCGCTGCGATTCTTGCTGGCCTTCCTGGTAATCCTGAGCCATCTGGTCGGCACGGAATACGTGGCGCATTTCGGCTTCTACGCGGTACGCGGGTTCTTCGTCATCTCCGGCCTGATGATGACGGCGGCGCTGAACGAG
>JAJYAH010000206.1 GCA_021779635.1 Pseudomonadota bacterium
ATGCGGCCTGCGGAATAGGTCGCGATCGTGGTGGTGCCCGCGCCCATCTCCACCACGGCGGCGCCGAGATCGGCCTCGTCGTCGGTCAGCACCGACAGGCCCGCCACATAAGGGCTCGCCGCCATGGCTTCGACGTTGAGATGACAACGCTCGACCACCAGCATCAGGTTCTTGGCGACCGTCGCATCCGCCGTCACCACATTCATGTCGACGCCGAATTGCCGCGCCACCATGCCGCGCGGATCGCGAATGCCCTTGACGCCGTCGAGCGCGTAGCTGACCGGCAGCGCATGCAGCACGGTGCGGCCTTCGCCGGTGGCGTGGCGCATGCCGGTCCCGGTAACGCGGGTGACGTCGGCGGCGGTGACCGCGCCGCCACGAATATCCGCCGCGGCCTCGACCAGCTGGCCCTGCAGCCTTCCTGCCGAAACCGACAGCAGCACCGATTCAACCCGGACCTTGGCCATGCGCTCGGCCAGCGCCACCGCGTGACGCACCGCTTGTTCGCATTCGGCGAGATCGACGACCGCGCCGGCCTTGACGCCGCGTGACTGGATCTGGCTGTACCCGATCAACTCGACCGCATGGCTGCGTCCGCGCAAGGCGTCGCTCGGCGGGCACGGCTTCAGCCGCGCGATCATGCAGGCAATCTTGCTGGTACCGATGTCGAGCGACGCCGCCAGCGCGGTGCGCTTCTGCGGCATCGGGCGCGTCTTCGGCGTCTGGTTGCGATCAAGGCCGGTCATGCGTCACCGGCTTTCTTCTTCGACTTCTTGTCCTTGAACAGCTCTTCGCGGGCCTTGGCCGCGTCGTCAGACAATTGCACCGTCAGCCGGTCCGGCAGGCGCATGTCGACGGCGACGATATCGCGGGAGAACAGCCGGTCCTCCTTGTCGAGGGTGCTCAACGTCGCCAGCGCATTGCCGACGTCGTTTTCCGGCAGCCGGATATCGAGGCCGTCCTTGAGCCGCAGGTTCCAGCGCCGTTCGCCGACGAAAACCACTGCCTTGGTCGCGACACGCACCTGCGGATAGCGGTCCAGCAGTGCCAGGAAGTCCCGGGCGCGGGTTTCGGCGCCCTTGCCGACCACCAGCGGCAACGTGATGAAGCGGCGCGACACGTAGGGCTGCAGCACCGCGCCGTCATCCGCTATCACCGACAGGCGGCCATCCTGCTGCCACAGCGCAAAGGCCGACCGCTCGACAATATCGATCTGGAGCTGGCCGGGATAAAGCTTCAACACCGTCGCCTCGGCGATCCAGGGATTGGCCTTCAGCCGGCCGCGCACCGCTTCCGCGTCGAGGAACAGCAGCGACGAACGGCCGTTGACGCCACCGATCGCCAGCACCTCGTCCTGGGACAACTGCTTGCGGCCGTTGATGGCGACCGACGTGATCCGAAAACCGGCGGCGTTCGCGAAGGCATTGCGGGTGTCGCTCAGGGCCGAGGTCAGTTCCTCGACATGACCGCCCTTGACGATACCAAAAGCGGTGCTGCCAAGCAGGATCAGTACGGTCGCGGCGACGCCGACGCGGTTCGGAAGGTAGCGCTCCAGAACCGCGATCAGGCGGGGCGGATGCTGTTCGCGTTGCAGACGTTGTTTGGCGGCCGCGCGCTTCGAGAGTTCGACGGACGCGCGTTTTGCGGCCAGCCATTCGCGCAACAACACGGCCGCGCCGATGGCGGCCGCTTTCAGATCAGCTTGGGGCCTCAGCGATCTCAGCGATCGAGCGAGGCGTCCTGCACCATCCATTGCACGAACTCGTCAAAATGTTGTGCCCGCAAAAGCTTGCGAGTTCTGGCGCCGTTGACGTCTCGGTCATGCCGGGCTGGGTGTCGACCTCAAGGCAGAAGAGGCCACATGTTCCCTCGATGCGGTCGTCGAAGCGGATATCCGCAACAGCTCACGCCCCGGCAGCCAAGCGCCACATGCGCCGCCAGCGTTAACCTTCGGACTTCCTGGTAAACAAAGGGTAAAACCGGAGCAGGCTGGAGGTGTTTTGATTCGCCTTTCCCGTACTTTGCACCGTAATCGTTAGGATTTTAGTGATTAGGCGGACCAGCCTTGGGCCCGTTCCCGTTGGTCGGTGCTATTTCCGGACCCGTTTTTGCGCCAGCAGGATCTGATCTTGCAGAAAATCAGGGAACTCGATCCCTTGAGCCTTGAGGGCCTTCGGATAGAGCGAGGCCTTGGTCAGGCCGGGCAAGGTATTGGTTTCCAGATAGATCGGCCCCTTGGCCGAAACGATGAAATCGGTACGCGAATAGCCAGAGCAGGACAGCGCGCGGTGCGCCCGCAACGCCTGATCCATGATTTGCGCGCTGATATCAGGCGCAAAGCGACCCGGGCAGATCTCCTGGGTCGATTTGAGCAGATATTTGGCGGTGTAGTCGAAGCCGCCTTCCGCCGGGACGATCTCGATCGGCGGCAGCGAAAACACCGATCCGTCCGGCTGCTCCAGCACGCCGCAGGTGGCCTCGATCCCGGAGACGAACGGTTCGATCACATATTCTTCCGTCCTGGCCGCATTGCGGACGGCGACGATATCCTGCTTCGCATTGACGAAGATCAGGCCATAGCTTGATCCATCGCGCGCGGGCTTCGCGATCAGCTTGCCATGTTGGGCGAACGCCGCTTCGATATCTTCCAGCGCGATGCCCTCCGGCGCCTTCACGCCCGCCAGCGCGGCAAAGCGCTTCGCCGCCACCTTGTCGAAGGCGAGATGCGACGAGGCCGAGCCGGAACCGGTGAAGGGAACGCCGCGCATTTCGCACAGCGCCTGAAGCTCTCCGTTCTCCGCCCGCCCGCCATGCAGGCCAAGCACCAGCAGGCGGTCCTCGGCCTTGGCTTTGTCCAGCGCCTGTTCGAGTGCGACGCCGCGACTACCCGGCTTGAATTCATCCTCGAACGGCCGCGCGTGGTTCAGAAGATCCTGCGAGCGGACCGCATGGACGGTATCGGCGACATCCCAGAACCAGAGATCGGCTTCGGGCAACGCCATATGCAGCGCTTGAGCGCTCGCCACCGAGACCAGGCGTTCCTTGTTGGTGCCTCCGAAAAGGATGGTGATGCGCATCAGCCTGGCTCGATTCCAATTCGCTTGATTTCCCAGTGTAGCTCAATTCCGGAATGCTCTTTGACCCGGGTGCGAACGGTCTCCCCAAGCGTCTCGATATCATGCCCGGTCGCGGTGCCGGTGTTGATCAGGAAATTGCAGTGCATTTCCGACACCTGCGCACCGCCGACGCGCAAGCCGCGGCAGCCGGCGGCGTCGATCAGCTTCCAGGCGCTGTGGCCGGGCGGATTCTTGAAGGTCGAGCCGCCGGTCTTTTCGCGGATCGGCTGCGCGGTCTCGCGGTGGTTTTGCACCTCGTTCATCCGCGCCCGAATGGCATCAGGTGCTGCGATGATCCCGCGAAAGCGCGCCGAGGTAAATATCACCGAAGCATCGGCGCCGCTGCTGCGATAGGTGAATTTCATGTCGGCATGGCCGAAGTGAAGTTTCCTGCCGTCGCGGCCGATGCCTGTCGCCTCGATCAGGACATCCTTGGTTTCGGCGCCGTTGGCGCCGGCATTCATGCGCAGCGCGCCGCCAATGGTGCCGGGAATGCCGAAGAAGAATTCCAGGCCGCTGATATTGGCTGACGCTGCGATTTCGGCCACGCGCTTGTCGAGCGCGGCGGTGCCTGCGCTCACGATATCCCCTTCGGCGCTGGCCTCGCCGAAACCGCGCGGACTGAGCCTGATCACGACGCCCGGCATGCCGCCATCGCGCACGATCAAATTGGAGCCGACGCCGACCACATACACCGCCGTCTCGCCCGGCAAATGCGCCAGGAAATACCCGAGATCATCCGCATCGGCCGGGGTGAACAGCGCCTGCGCCGGGCCGCCGACGCGAAACCAGGTCAGTTCGGCAAGCGACTGGTTCGCCAGCAGCCGCCCGCGCAATTCCGGCATCGCGGCTTTGAGATCGGGCGTGATGTCGGGAAAGGTCATGCGAACTTTCCGTTCCCTCCCCCCTTGCGGGGGAGGAGCAGGATGTGCCGTATCGCAAAGCTGATACCCACAGTCACCGCGCTCACCCCAGCGCTTTCAATTCGCCCGGCAATGCGTAGGCCCATTGCGTGATGTTGCCGGCACCAAGGCAGACGACGAGGTCGCCGCGGCCGGCGAGGCCGTGAACCACACGAGCGAGGTCAGTGGATTTTGGCAGCGGAATCACGTCGCGATGGCCGTGCGCGCGCAGGCCCAGCACGAAATGGTCGCGATCGATGCCGGCAATCGGCGCCTCGCCCGCCGGATAGACTTCGGCGACCACGACCGCGTCGGCGTCGTTGAAGCAGGTGCAGAACTCCTCGAACAGCGATTGCAGCCGGGTGAAGCGATGCGGCTGCACCACGGCGATGATCTTGCCATTGGTGGATTCCCGCGCCGCCTTCAGCACCGCGGCAATCTCGACCGGATGGTGGCCGTAGTCGTCGATGACGGTCACGCCGTTCCATTCCCCGGTCTTGGTAAAGCGCCGCCGCACGCCGCCGAATCCGGCGATGGCCTTGCGGATGGTCTCGTCGCCAAGTCCCAATTCATGCGCCACCGCGATCGCGGCGGTAGCGTTAAGCGCGTTGTGCCGTCCCGGCATCGGCAGCACGAGGTCGGCGATCTCATGCGCGGCACCGGTCTTGCGATCCCGGAACGCGACCTTGAAGCGCGAGCCGCCGCCCGTCGGATTGAGATCGAGCAGCCGTGCGTCGGCCTGCGGGTTTTCGCCATAGGTGATGATGCGGCGATCCTCGATCTTGCCGACGAGGGTCTGCACCACCGGATGATCGATGCACATGACGGCGAAGCCGTAGAACGGCACGTTCTCAACGAAATGGCGAAACGCATCCTGCACCGCCTCGAAAGTCCCGAAATGGTCGAGATGTTCGGGATCGACATTGGTGACGATGGCGACGTCGGCCGGAAGCTTCAGGAAGGTGCCGTCGCTCTCGTCGGCCTCCACCACCATCCAGTCGCCGGCGCCGAGGCGGGCGTTGGTGCCATAGGCATTGATGATGCCGCCATTGATCACGGTGGGGTCGAGATCGCCGGCATCGAGCAAGGCTGCGACCATCGAGGTCGTGGTGGTCTTGCCATGGGTGCCCGCGATCGCGACGCAGCTTTTCAGCCGCATCAGCTCGGCCAGCATTTCGGCGCGCCGCACCACGGGAATGCGCTGCGCCCGCGCCGCCATCAGTTCGGGATTGTCGCGCTTGATCGCGGTCGACACCACAAGCACGTCGGCGCCGGCGACGTTCTCGGCCTTGTGGCCGACATTGATGGTGATGCCCTTGTCGCGCAGACGGCTGACATTGGCGCTTTCGGAAGCATCCGAGCCCTGCACGGTGTAGCCGAGATTGCACAGTACCTCGGCGATGCCGCTCATGCCGATGCCGCCGATACCAACGAAGTGGATGGGTCCGATCTCGCGCGGCAGTCTCATAGTCTGGTTCCGTTTGCTTTCGTCATGCCCGGCATAGCCCTCGCGGCATCGCTTCCGCTCGCCTATGTCCGGGCATCCGCGAATCTCCATCACTTCATGCAAGACGTGGATGGCCGGGACAAGCCCGGCCACGACGCTAAATGGCCAAAACCGGACTCATCCGCCTAGATTCCGGCGACTTTCGCCACCAGATCGGCCAGCCGCTCGGCGGCGTCCAGCCTGCCGATGCGGCGGGCGGCGGTGGCCATCGCCGTCAGCCGCCCCGGTTCGGCGGCCAGCGCGGAGATTTCCGCTGCCAGCCGGTCCGGCGTGAAATCCGCCTGAGCGATCCGAATCGCGCCATTCGCCTGTGCCAGCACGCCCGCATTGGCGAACTGATCCTGATCGATCGAACCGGGCAGCGGCACCAGGATCGAAGGCCGGCCGATGGCGCCGAGCTCGGCGACCGTGCCGGCGCCGGATCGTGAAACCACCAGATGGCTCGACGCCAGGCGCGCCGGCAGATCGGCAAAGAACGGCGCCAGTTCGGCGTTGATGTTCAGGCGGTCGTAGACCGCGCGCACCCGCGTCATGTCCTCTTCGCGCACCTGCTGGGTGAGCATCAGCCTGTTCCACAGCGACGGCTCCAGGCGTTCGATCGCACCCGGCACGATATCGGCCATCACCCGCGCGCCCTGGCTGCCGCCGACCACGAGCAGGCGCAACGGCCCGGTGGGCTCGGGTTCGGCGAATTTCACCGCGGCGGCCGCCAGGATCGCCGGACGCATCGGCGTGCCGACGGCGGTTGTCTTTGCCGCCAGCGCCGGATCGCGATCGAGCACGCCCGGCAGCGAGGTCGCGATCGCGCTGACGCGGCTCGACAGAAACCGATTGGCGCGGCCGAGCACCGCATTGGCCTCGTGAACGAGCGTGGGCACGCCGAACAGCCGCGCCGCGAGCAGCGGCGGCACGGTCGGATATCCGCCGAAGCCGACCACCGCGGCGGGCTTCATCCGGCGCATCAAATTGAGCGCCACCAGGGTGCCGGCGGTGAGCATCGCGCCGGTCCGGGCAAGCGACCATGGGGTGCGGCCGCGCACGGTCTCGCTCGGCACCACATCGATGGTGTCCTTGGTGAACAATCCGGTGTAACGCAACGCGCGGGCGTCGGTCACGAGGCGGACGCGATGGCCACGCCTGATCAGTTCGACGCCCAGCGCCTCGGCGGGAAACAGATGGCCGCCGGTGCCGCCCGCCGCCAGCAGAATCAAACGCGCAGTGGTCATTGGGGCCAACCGGATTGCTTCGTCACTTCGTTTCTCGCCATGACGGCAAAGCGCGTCCTCGCCGCGGGGTCAAGCGTAGCTGCGCACCGCGTTGGCGTCGCCGATCGATTCCATCTCGGTGCGCGGCCGATGCCGCGTCAGCGCCAGCATCATGCCGACGCCATAGGCCAGCGAGACGATCGACGAGCCGCCATAGGAAATGAACGGCAGCGTCATGCCCTTGGCCGGTATCAGTTGCAGGTTGACCGACATGTTGATCGCGGCCTGCACGCCGAACAGCACCGCCAGGCCCGACGCGGCAAACCGCGAGAACATGTCCTCGCTCGCATAGGCGCGCGACAACGCGCGGATCACGATGAAGGCGAACAGCGCGAGCAGCACGAGGCAAAGGATGATTCCGAATTCCTCCGCCGCCACCGCAAACACGAAATCGGTATGGCTGTCCGGCAGGCTGCGTTTGGCGATGCCTTCGCCGGGCCCAAGCCCGAACCAGCCGCCGTTGTAAAACGCCTCCATCGCGGTATCGACCTGAAAGGTGTCGCCCGACGCCGGATTCATGAAGCGCTTGATGCGGCCTGCGACATGCGGCACCAGCAGATAGGCGCCGAACAGCCCGGCGCTGGCCGCTCCCGCAAGCCCCACCACCCAGATCATCCGCATCCCGGCGATAAAGAACAGCGCGCCCCACACCATCAGGATCAGCATGGTCTGGCCGAAATCAGGCTCCATCACCAACAGCGACACCAGCGTCAGCAGCAGCACCAGCGCCATCGACGTCGCGGGCATTTCCGGACGCCGCGTCGATTCCGCAAACAGCCACGCCGCCAGCACCACGAACGCCGGCTTGGCGGATTCGGACGCCTGGATGTTGATACCGATCAGGGTGATCCAGCGCCGCGAGCCCTTGACCTCGGGGCCAATCAGCAGCGTCGCCACGATCAGCACGATGCTGACAGCGAACACGATCAGCGCGGTGCGGCGAATCTGCCGGGGCGACAGGAACGACACCCCGATCATCACGATGAACGACGGCAGCAGAAACAGCACATGACGATTGAAGAAATGAAACGGATCGAGCCCGATCCTGGTCGCCACCGGCGGGCTCGCCGCCAGCGAAAGGATGATACCGGCCAGCATCAGCACGATGACCGCCGCGAGCTGCAGGCGGTCCACGGTCCACCACCATTCCGAAAGCGGGGTGCGTTGTTCGCGGGAGAGCATGGGCGGTCCTGGGCGGAGGTTTGCCCATTGGTCGCCCATGATGGTTTCTAAGACGTTAACGGGTTCGCTATCTTTGGAAATTGGGCAGGATGTCGAGTCATAAATGC
Source organism: Pseudomonadota bacterium (assembly GCA_021779635.1). The sequence continues at coordinate 8,080 of JAJYAH010000206.1, forward strand.
CCTCATACCCGCGAAAGCGGGTATCCAGTATGCCGCAGCCCTGATGATTGAACCGCAGCGGCTCTGGAATACGCCGTTCGTGCGCTTCGTCGGTTCCGCGGCGAGGACGAGGAGGGGCCGTTCAAGAAATCTATGCAGGAAAATAATATGACGGTGGGAGAGGCGCTAAGAAGTTTCGTTGGTAAAGAGGGATGATCCCTATCAAGAGAATAGGTCGCTCATCTTCTGATGTGGTGGATAAAATAACCCCACGACAATCCAGGCGTTTGGCCGCTGGTGAAGATTGCCTACATAAAAGTGAGTGTCGAACTTTTCAATCATCTCAGTCTCATACCGCTGCCGAAAGGCCGCTTCCCATTTGTCACCGTACTTTCCTCGCCACTGGCGATACGATTCGCCCATCTCCCAGTCAGTGCAGATCATCTTGTGGCCATTACAGAAAAGTTTTCCGCATCGAAACTCATAGCTGAAATCGAACGGTATCTTTTCCAGTTCAGTCGCTGGCGCTTTGTGAAACATCGATGTCTGCCGTAGCGCATCCTGCTGCTTGGGCGTCCATTCGGAGCTGCACGGCTCGATAACCAACCTTTCGATCTGAGGCTTTACGAGCCCCAAGGTCGGATGACCATTTACGTCACGCTCGTCCTGCAGGTCGCATAGCGAGGTGGCCACCAAAGGACGCAAAACATCCCAACGCGCCCACCAATCCCTTTCTGTAGAGAGGGCCTTACCGACTTCTATTTGGTCGACCTGCGGGTTGAAGCTCTCCGGCCGAGAGTCGCTTTTTGCTTTTGTCACATTGACATTGATCCATTGGTACTTCGTGAATTTGCTCGCATCCTCAAGCAGTCGATACGGCAGTGGGAAAAGTCGGATCCACTTGCCGTCGTCGGTCACGCCAGCGGTACAGGAAACTTCAACGCCTTTCTGCGCGGGCACTGGATATGTTCGGACCGTTATCAAAACTCGCTTCTTGATGAACTCCGCCATGCCTGCGCCCTACAATTCATAAATCGAAACCGCGCAATCCCTGTTTTTCCAAGGCTAGAAATATTCGGTGCCTGTGGCACTCGGTTGGGTCGCATTCCATGCACATCATGGCGACCGGATTACCCATATTTAAAAACCGATGCAGATTTCTTTTGAAATTCGGTGCCACGACGCTTTGGTCATACCAATCCCAAATTGTTTCGCGGGTGCCCGTATCGATCGCACGGGCGCGCACGTCTCTTGGTACTCCCCACTCGCGCAGATGGACATATTCGATTCCAACGCTCTCAAGCCTACGTTGAAAGTTGGATTTACTCAACTCAGGTCGATACATACTCACCGGATTATAGCGAATGTCGAGAACGCAACGAACGCCGGCCGCCTGCAGGTTGTCGAATATCTCGTCGGTCGTCCGTCCCTCATATCCGAACGTGAAAAAATCGGCTCCCTCGACCGATCGGGCCTCATTCCAGAGCGCCTTGCTTTCTTCGCGGAGACGCTTTGACTTAGTTGGAAGCTTTAGC
>JAJYAH010000207.1:0-9166 GCA_021779635.1 Pseudomonadota bacterium
GATGACGTCGCCCCGCACCCGAAAGGTGCCGCGGGTAAAATCGGCTTGCGTCCGCTTGTATTGCAGCGCCACCAGATCGGCGATCAATTGCCGCTGGTCGATGCGCTCGCCCTTCTTCAGCGCGAACGTCATCGCGGTGTAGGTCTCGACCGAGCCGATACCGTAGATGCACGACACGGAAGCCACGATGATGACGTCGTCACGCTCCAGCAGCGCCCGCGTCGCCGAATGGCGCATGCGGTCGATCTGCTCGTTGATCGAGGAATCCTTCTCGATGTAGGTGTCGGTCCGCGGCACATAGGCCTCGGGCTGGTAGTAGTCGTAATAGCTGACAAAATACTCGACGGCGTTGTCGGGGAAGAAGCTCTTGAACTCGCCATAGAGCTGCGCCGCCAGGGTCTTGTTCGGCGCGAGAATGATGGCCGGGCGCTGCGTGGCCTCGATCACCTTGGCCATGGTGTAGGTCTTGCCGCTGCCGGTGACGCCGAGCAGCACCTGGGTGCGGTCGTTGCGCCGGATGCCCTCGACCAGTTCGGCGATCGCGGTGGGCTGATCGCCCTTCGGCTCATATTCGGACTTGATCACAAAGCGCACGCCGCCTTCGGATTTCTCCGGGCGGGGCGGCCGATGCGGTGTCCAGATTTTCACCTGGCCGTCCTCGCCTTTGAATTCCGGGCGGCCCTCGCGGATCAAATTCTCCAGCGCGTCAGCCGTGGCGGCGACGCCGAGCGCTTCCATCTTGTTGCGCGGCGGCCGCGCCATCGCCGCGGCGTCTTCCTCCTCGGTGGTGAAGCCGAATTGCTTCGCCAGCTCCGGATCGAGCGTGGGGATGGTGGCCGCCGTGCCGTAATTGGCCGGCGCGAATTCCCGCTGCGGGGATTCGTCGAAGCCGTGCTTGTTGGAAGCGCCCCCACCCTGGCCCTCCCCCGCAAGCGGGAGAGGGGACGAAGGTTCCGCGCCCAAATCTTTTCCGCTAGCAAAGCCTTCGCTGCCGATATCCGGCGCTTGCCGCCTGTAGCCCTCTCCCGCTTGCGGGGGAGGGTTGGGTGGGGGCGCGCCACGCGTGCTGCCACCAACCGACACATCCCGCTTCGCCACATCGTCGCTGGTTCCGCGTGTCGAGGCCCGCGCGCGATGCGCGGCGGCCTCGCCGCCGGAGCGGCGATCCCAGGAATTATCCGGTGGCGGCTGCAATCCGGTGCCGGAACCCATGCCGGCATCGCCGCGGTTGATCGCGGGATTGAGCAGTTCCGCCAGCGCGGGCCCGATCGGCTGCACGTCGGGCCGCGACGCCTTAGAATTTGGCGCCTTCGATTTCGGAGTTCTGCCGGATTTCTTTGAAATGTCGGGGGGCTTGGCCATATCAGGAATATGGGACGAGTCCGGCGGCGAGAAAAGGGCGATGCGGCGCCGTCACGCGCATCGGCCCTGGGATGCTGACAGAACGTTGTCAGTAGAAGTCAGCAGAAGCGCGCGTCATCACTTTCCCGCGCCTATCGGCCAACGCCATTGACTCGCCCGCTTGTTCCGGGCGAGCATTCATGCATTCGCATCTACTTTGCGGACGCCCATTCATCACGTCAGGAACGCCCCATGATCGACCTTTATTACTGGACCACGCCGAACGGCCACAAGATCACGATGTTTCTCGAGGAGACCGGGCTGCAATACACGATTTTTCCGATCAACATCGGCGAGGGCGATCAGTTCAAGCCGGAGTTCCTCAAGATCGCGCCGAACAACCGCATTCCGGCGATGGTCGATCACGAGCCGAAAGGCGGCGGCAAACCGATCTCGATCTTCGAATCCGGCGCGATGCTGCTGTATCTGGCCGAGAAGACCGGAAAATTCCTGCCCGCCGACATCTACGGCCGCTACGACGCGATCCAGTGGACGTTCTGGCAGATGGGCGGGCTCGGGCCGATGGCCGGGCAGAACCATCATTTCAGCAATTACGCCCAGGAAAAAATCAAATACGCCATCGACCGTTATGTGAACGAGACCAACCGGCTGTACGGCGTGCTCAACAAGCGGCTCTCCGACCGCGAATTCATCGCCGGCGATTATTCGATCGCGGACATGGCGAGCTATCCCTGGGTGGTGCCGTACAAGAACCAGAGCCAGAACATCGACGACTTCCCGCATCTCAAGCGCTGGCTCGAAACCATCGCCGCGCGGCCCGCCACGGTGCGCGCCTACGCCAAAGCCAAGGAGGTCAATCCGAATTTCGGCCAGCCGGCGATCCGCACCGAGGAAGAGCGCAAGCTGTTGTTCGGGCAGACCGCCGCGGTGGTGAGGTAGGAGTGGGCTATCGCCTCGGCCCTTGTTCGTCATTGCGAGCGCAAGCGAAGCAATCCACTCTTGCTTCCTTTGCCTCATGGATTGCTTCGCTTCGCTCGCAATGACGGTGGTGATACTGTGCACGGGCTTTCAATGCCCATTGGCCGGCAGATCACCGCGAAAAATAATAACTAAAAAATATATTCGCGCGCGGGCGCGCGCAACAAATGGCGGGAAGGGTTTCAACCCGCTCAGGCAGACGGTATCCTCGAATGAATCAAGGATTGTGTCGGTATGTTTCCGGCAACATGACCTCTGCGTTCGCCAGCGACCGTTGCAGCAGAGACAGGAGACGGATGTGTTGAGCGGAAAATCGATGCGCGGAATGCGGTGGGGCTGCTGCTGGCGAGCGGATCTCTCGCGCTTGCCCAATCGGCGGATGACAAGACCCATCCCGCCCGGCCGGCGAAGGATGACCCGCTCAAAAGCAGCGGACCGGAGGCCTGGGACGCCAATCACGACGGCGTCTACACCTGCGACGAATGGAAGAGCTATCTCGACCGGATGTTCACCCTGGCCGATCGCAATCATGACGGGCGTCTCGACGCCAAGGAATTCGACACCATCCGCAAGGCCGCCCCTGTGCTGGCGGATGCGGATTTCGGCTATTTCGACGAGAACCAGGACGGCAAGATCACGCGCAAAGAATTCGTCACCAAGCCGAGCGAGTTCATCCTGACCAAGGACAGGAACGGCGACTGCCGCGTCACGCCGGATGAAATGAAACCGGCAGAGGCCCCGGCCCCCGGTCAGCCGAAGCGGGATCGGTTTCACTAAGCGGGTGACCGACCTATCTCGTGATCCTGTCGATCTCCGCGATATCTTCCACGCTCAGCGCCCAGTCGATCGCCTTGACGTTCTGCTCGACCTGCTCGACGCGGGTGGCGCCGGCGATGACGCTGGATACAAGCGGCCGTGACGCCAGCCATGAGAATGCCAGCTCCAGCATGGTGTGGCCGCGCGCTTGCGCGAAGGCCTGCAGCTTTTCGACGATGTCCTCGTTGCGCGGCGTGACGTAGCGGTCGCGCAGCGCGGGCCACTTGGCAAAGCGCGTGTCCTCCGGTGCGGCGGCGCCGCGCCGGTATTTGCCGGTCAACAGTCCGCTGGCGAGCGGAAAGAACGGCAGCAGGCCGAGCCTGTATTGCTGCGCCGCCGGCAGCAGATCCTTTTCGATCTCGCGCACCAAGAGGCTGTATTCGTCCTGGCACGACACGAACCGGTTGACATTCATCGCGCGCGCGGTGAGCTCGGCCTCGGCGAGGCGCCATGCCGGAAAATTCGAATTGCCGATGTAGCGGACCTTGCCCTGCCGGATCAGGTCGTCCAATGCCCGCAGGGTTTCCTCGATCGGCGTCAGGGAATCGTAATCGTGCTGCTGGTAAAGATCGATGTAGTCGGTCTTCAGCCTGGTGAGGCTGGCCTCGACCGCCGACATGATGTAGCGCCGCGACGCGCCCTGCCTGGTGCCGTCGCTGCTCATCGGCTTGGAATATTTCGTCGCCAGCACGATGTCCTTGCGGCGGTCGCCGAGCACCTGGCCCAGCACGGTCTCGGAGCCGCCCATCCCCGCATAGATGTCGGCGGTATCAAACAGCGTCACGCCGAGGTCAATCGCCTTGTGAATCACCTTGCGCGAGGTTTCGAGATCGATGCGCTGGCCGAAATTGTTGCAGCCGAGGCCGACGGCGGAGACGCGCAGGCCGGAGCCGCCGAGATTGCGAATTTGCATGGATCGTTCCTGTCGGGATGAAGCACGGGATCATATTGTGGCCCGCGCGCCGTCAGGCCGCAAGACGCCGGGTACGCCATCGGCAGATGCAAATCAGCTCGGTCGAGCGAGCGATGCGGCAGCGACGAGGCCGCCGCGGTGACCCGCAAATGCGACGCAACGCCGGCCCAAAAAAATGCGGCCCCGGTCAGACGCGGCGACTGACGGGGACCGCTGGGCGCGTGATCCGTGACGGGGGGCCTGATCAAACGCAGGCGGAACCTAGCGTTGGTTTGTTACGCGCCAATGACACCAGGAGTTATCCACCGGCCGGATTTCATGTGCAGCAAGCGATTACGCGGCTATTCCGCGGCGCGCAACGGCCGGGGATCGCGGCGATCTCCGCGGTTGCGCAGCGACTGGTAGTAGTCGACGCTGGCGGGGTCGTCGGTGTGACGGATGAGATCGGTTATCGGCGTGTAGCTCAACATTCGTCCGCCGTCCGGCAACGCAGTGCAACAGAAACGCAGCACCTTGCCGTCCGCGAGGTTGATGTTGATCGGCGTCGAATCGCCTGCTCGCATCATCTCGGTACGCTCCGCGATGAAGGCGCTCAATTCCTCTTCGGGCAGTTCATAGGCGCCGGTGTCGCGGCCGTGATACATCAGCGCGATGAAGGGCGGCTTGCTGTCGGCCTTCTGATCCGAAAGCGAGAAATAATCGCGGAAGGCGCGATTGATGAATTCCGCGCGGGTGTCGGAATCGAGCAGCACAATGCCGATATCGACCTGATCCAGCGCCGCCGACAGGCGCGCGGCGGTGGCGTAGTGCCTGCGCTCCAGCGCGAACGCATCCATCAATCTTTTCCGCAACAGGCCGGTGATGGCGGCCGTGCCGATCGCGGTCACCGCCAGCATGGCCAGGCGAACCAGATCGGCGGTGTCGTAGCCGGCCGTCGCATGGTGGTTGAGAAAAAACAATGCGGCACAGCCGACCGCGATGGCGGCGCTGACCATGCCCGAGGCAAGGCCGCTGAGCGAGGCTGCGAAGGCGACGATGCAGATGAACAGCGGTGCGGGGCTGGGAACGATGACGAAATGGCGATCGACAACGATGGCGATCAGGGTCGTCGCGATCGTCAGAGCCGGACCGGAGATTGCGCGCCAGTCGAACTGCATGTCGGTTCTCGTTCCTCCACGAGAGTAAGGACCCCAGCTTGCCGGATAGTTGCTTCAGCCAATTGGTCGCCGCCGGTTCTTTTGCGCAATGCTTAAGACGCCGTTAACCGAACCGGCGCGGCTTTCCGAGGTTTGAAATCAAATGATCTCGATTGCGGAGGTTCGGCCGTCACGTCCGCGCAACACCGCAGCATTGCTGCTCCATCGCTGGCGCACTGGATTGGTGGCGTCCGGTCGGGCCGGGCGGCGATGACGTTATGGTCGATACGGCTGCGCCGTCACTTCGTCGCCGGTAATATCTGCAGACTGCGGCCTGCGGGATTATCGGCAAACGGCAGCAATGCGCTTTCGCCGCGCGTTCCCGTCGCGATCAGGAACGATGCCGCAAGCAGGATCGCGATCGCCAGCGCGGTGGTAACAAGTACGACAGGTGCTTTCATCGTTGACCGATCGCGATGCGGATCATCGCCTTGTCGCGTAAGTTTTCGAATGGCCCGGAGAAATAGTTCTGAGCTACGCGGGAATCGGCATCGCTATGCTGACCTTGATCGAAAACACCGTGAGGGCGACGATCAGGCACAGCGACAGCGAACCGATCGCGAGCGCGGCCGCGACGGCGTCGATCAATCGGGACGAGGCAACGGGCGCAGAATGGCCTTCAAAGCCCCCCGTGCCGGACGACCGTATCATGGCCGAGTTCCTTCGTTGCGCGAGCGAATCACTCGCTGCACCGGGAAAAATTCGCAGGAATCGCTGGCAATATTGCGGCAGAACATTCCGGAAAATGGCGAAATAACGGCGCGGTTTACGGTTATGGCCGCTATTTCCGCTGTTCAGGCCTCGGCGACGATTCCGGCGGGGTCGTCGACTGCCGCGTCCGGCCGCCAGTCCATGGCGACGAAACCACGGGTCTGCTCGATCCGCCGCAACCAGGCGCGGATCGCGGGGAATGTCGCAAGGTCATAATCGCAGCGATCGGCGACGTGGGTATAGCCGTAGAGCGCGATGTCGGCGACCGTGAGTTGTCCCGTCGCGAAATATTCATGGGTCTGGAGGTGATTTTCCATCACCTGCAAGGCGGCGTAACCGCGCTCCATCCAGTCCTCCAGCGCGTGGGTCTGCAGGTCGCGGCCCCCCTTGACCAGCGACAGCCAGAAATAGGCCGCACCGATGTTGGGCTCCAGCGCGTGCTGTTCGAAGAACATCCATTGCAGCGCCTCGGCGCGTTCGATTCGGGTTTCGGGGGCAAGCGATGTGCCGCCGGCGACGTACCAGAGAATGGCGTTGGACTCGGCGAGGTAGCGACCTTCCGCGACTTCGAGCAGCGGCACCTGTCCGCTGGGATTCATTGCAAGGAAATCGGGCGTACGACTCTCGCCGCGCAGAATGTCGACCTCGATCGCGCGATAGGGCGCGTTGAGCAATGCCAGCGCAAGGCGGACCTTGTAGCTGTTGCCGGAACGTTGCATCGAATAGAGTTTGTACATTCGGACCAGTTCGACCGGTGAGGCGCGCGGCGCGGGATCGTCTTGTCAGCGCGCAACGCGGCTAAACAATGATGCCGATGCCGGTGCGTCGCAAGGCCCGGAAGATGGAAAAGGTCAAAAACTTCTGCCGCACTGCAACCGCGCAGCAGGTTATTCCGGCGCAAAAGGATCACGCGGTTGGGAGCCGGCTGTCAGGCGGATTCAAAATCTCGCGAGAGGGCCGCCATGGCCGGTTGCGCCGGCGCTTCGGGCACAATCGAGGGCGGATCGTCGATGGCCACGACATGTTCAGGGTGAGTTTCGGAAACAGCGCCGAGCAGCCGCGCGACGGCGAGCCAGCACACCGCCGCAATCAGGATCCCGGCGATGACGTCGACAACATAATGGCTTCCATAGGCCGGCGTGGCGATCACCAGCAGGATGTTCAGGCCAAGCGCAAACCAGCGCACGCCCTTTACACGCCACAGCGCGACGGGGAACAACACGCCGAGCGCCGCATGCAGACTCGGAAACGTTATGATTCCCTCGGATCGTATTCCATAGACGGTGTGCAGCGTGCCGTCGCGCAGTGCAAGAAACGCCGGCCAGCTGCTTGATGACAGCGGCAGGAAACCGTTGGCGCTCGCCGGCTGGATTTCGAGGAAGAGCCACGGCCCGGCTGCCGGGTAGACCGCCGAAATGGCGATGGTGACGAGGGTGGTTGCGACGAAGGCAGCGATGAACGAACTTAGTCTTGTGAGTTGACCGGCGATTCCAAGCACCAGCACGGTCGTCAATGTCTGCAAGGCGAAGCTGGAATAGGCTAGCGATAAAACAAGTTGCAGTCCTGGATGCAGCGAGACGAAGGTCATCAGCTGCGTCCAGTCGACGCCCAGCTGGCGATCGATGGCGTCCAGGGCTGCATCCTGCAGAGGAAAGCCGGTGGTGGCTGCGACATACGACAATGGAGCGCCGACCGCAGCAAAGCCGATAATATGCGCCGTGCTCGAGAGGATTGCGCCGAGCCGCTTTTCGCGGCGGACGGATCGATAGAACCAGCCGCCGGCGGCGAGCAAGGCGGTCACGGCCCCCGGGACGAGAAACGAGCGCAAATCGAGTTCAAAAGGGCCGAGCAGGGCGAAGCCCGTGATCGCCATCGCGATGACGCCGATCGTGATCCAGACCGCGGCGTCGGCGCGCTGCAGATAGTCGTGACCGGATTTCATCATTCGGCGTTCCCGTGAGCGCTGCGGGGAATTCCCCAACCCTTAGCAATGCGACCTTTGCGGAACGTTAATCGGCCGCAATAGGACCGCCGCCCGCGATTCGGATGGAGCGAGAGACAGCTTTTCGTCGAATCGCCATCTCGCTCTTTTTCGGGAAATACCGGGACCACTTTGCGGGATCATGCTCTGGCGATCGGAACCACGAAGGTCGGGTGGAACACCAGGCCATCGGGAGCGAACTCGGAATCCGTGGTGCCGCCGAATTGCTTGACGATCAACCGCTCGATCAAGGTCGAGCCGAGGCGCTGGTTGCCCGCTTGTCATCGACAAGAGACACCAGCGCAACTGGCACGCCGAGCAGTCGCGTCACCATCCGCGTCAGCCGGTCGAACGCTTCTTCCGCCGCCGAATCCGGCAAGTCGGTATCGGCTGGCGCCGCCAGGCCTGCCGGATTTCGCAAGGAACCGGTCAAGGGCTCCATCAGTGCTCGCAACAATCGTACTCAACTTCCTGATGCCAGCTTAGAAATCGCAAGAAAATCCGTCTTTTTTAAACAATTCGTGCAAGTTGCCGGAACCTTCTTGCGATGCAGCGGGGTGCGCTTTAGGGTGCAGCGATCCCATCAGAAAGAGTCGCGGATTGCCAATTCACGACGCCTGCAAGGAGATAACGATGCCGTTCCTGTCCGCTGCGCTCGACCGTGTGAAGCCGTCCGCGACCATCGCGGTTACGGACAAAGCACGCGTGCTCAAAGCGGCGGGGCGCAACGTCATCGGCCTTGGCGCCGGCGAACCCGATTTCGACACGCCCGCCAATATCAAGCTGGCGGCCATCCACGCCATCGAGGCCGGCAAGACCAAGTACACCGCGGTGGACGGCATTCCCGAACTGAAGGAGGCGATCGCAGCCAAATTTCAGCGCGAGAACGGTCTGACCTACAAGCCGAACCAGATCATTGTCGGGACCGGCGGCAAGCAGGTGCTCTACAACGCGCTGATGGCCACCATCAATCCCGGTGACGAGGTCATCATCCCCGCGCCCTATTGGGTGAGCTATCCGGAAATGGTGGCGCTCGCCGGCGGCGAACCGGTGCCGGTGGTGTGCACGGCCGCGCACGGCTTCAAGCTGCAGCCCGATGCGCTGGAGAAGGCGATCACGCCGAAGACCAAATGGATCATCCTTTGCTCGCCGTCGAACCCGACCGGCGCCGCCTATTCGCGCACTGAGCTGAAGGCGATCACCGACGTG
>JAJYAH010000207.1:9176-9549 GCA_021779635.1 Pseudomonadota bacterium
CCCACAAGTCTGGGTCATGACCGACGATATGTACGAGCATCTGGTCTATGACGACTTTGTCTTCACCACGCCGGCGCAAGTCGAGCCGAAACTGTACGACCGCACGCTGACGGTGAACGGGGTGTCGAAAGCCTATTGCATGACCGGCTGGCGCATCGGGTATGCCGGAGGTCCCGCCGAGTTGATCAAGGCGATGGCGACGATCCAGTCGCAGTCGACCTCGAACCCGTCGTCGATCTCGCAATGGGCGTCGGTCGAAGCTCTCAACGGCCCGCAGGACTTCATCCCGGCGAACAACAGGATATTCAAGGAGCGCCGCGATCTCGTGGTGTCGATGCTCAACCAGGCCAAGGGCATCGATTGCCCGCGGCCG
>JAJYAH010000208.1 GCA_021779635.1 Pseudomonadota bacterium
GCGTCCTGCTGCTACGGAATCCTCAAGATCGAGGATCAGCGCGTCGGCGCCGCAGCTGGATGCCTTGGTGAATTTGTGCGCGCTGTCGGCGGGCACAAACAGGAGCGAGCGCAGCTTCATGTCGGCCGCCGCATCATCAGCCCGGTGCGGCGGCAATACGCCACCTCTTCGTCGCGCTGATTGAATCCACGATGCTCGAAGGTGACGATCCCCTGGGTCGGGCGCGACTTGCTGTCGCGAACCGCCAGAATTTTCGTCTCCGCCCGCAGGGTGTCGCCGGCAAACACCGGGCGCGGGAATTTGGTCTCCTCGAAACCCAGATTCCCGACCGTGGTCCCCAGCGTGGTGTCCTGCACCGTGAGGCCGATGATCAGACCGAGCGTGAAGATCGAATTCATCAACGGTTTGCCGAACTCGGTCGACTTGGAATATTCGTGGTCGATATGAACCCTGGCCGGATTATAGGTCAGCGCCGAAAACAGGATATTGTCCATGTCGGTCACCGTGCGCCGGATCTCGTGCACGAACGTCTGCCCGACCGAGAATTGTTCGAGGTAAAGTCCCGCCATTGCCGTCTTTCCTTGTTGTTTCCATCCTGGAAACGAAACTATCGCAACGCCGACGAATGGCAATCCGTCAGGATTGCAGGTCAGGCTTTTTCTTCAGCAGGTCCGGCAGTGTCGAGCGATGAAATCCTTCAAACGGAGCCGACCGATCATGGGGCTGCAGCTTCCAGGTGTTGCGCGCATTCGGCGTCCCGCCATCGACGCGGATACATGACCCCGTGATGTAGGCCGCTGCCGGCGACAGCAGAAACAGGATGGCGGCGGATATTTCCGCTTCGGTGCCGAAGCGCTGCAGCGGCACGCCGGCGGTGAAGTCGAGGATCTTGGCCTGCATCTCCGGCGCATAGGTGTCGAAACCGCTGGATATGATTCCGCCCGGCGCGACTGCGTTGACACGCACGCCCGAGGCCGACCATTCACAGGCCGCGGTTTCGGTCAACGTCAGCATGCCGCCCCGCGCGGCCCCCGAATGGGCGAATTCAGGCCAGCCGTGCCAGATATCGGCAATGATGTTGACGATGGCGCCGCCATGGGCCTCCATCCAGCGATTGTAGACTTCGCGCATGAAAATGAAGCCGCCGGTCAGGTTGTTGCGGACCACAGCCTCGAAGCCCCTGGTCGAAATGGTCTTCATCGGCGCGCGAAACTGACCGCCGGCATTATTGACCAGGCCGTCGATCCGGCCGTGCGTGCCAAGCACCGCGTCGATCGCCGCAATGACCATCGCCTCGTCGCGTATATCGCAGACGTGGCTGGTGACCCGGCCGCCATCCTCCTCGATCTCGGCCTTGACCTCGGCGAGTTTTTCGGCGGTGCGTCCCAGGATCGCGACATTGGCGCCGAGTGCCGCGAGCTCATGCGCGGTGCAGCGTCCGATGCCGCTGCCGCCACCGGTGACGATAATGGTCTGATCCTTGAACAGATCGGGCCGAAAGATCGATTGATAGGGCATCGCGTTCTCCGCGCTGGTCTTCTTGCAGGTGTTTATCCGGTGCGGCAGCGCATGAAACGAAAGCCCGTTCGCCCGCAATTGCGCTGACCGTCGACGGCAAGGGTCTTAACGACAAGCCTCTCGGCGATGTCCCTGTGCTCGGACTTCCGGGTCTTGCCGCCGGCGGCCGAAACCTGCTCCCTCCCGGTTGCCAATACCTGCCTCATCCCTCATCAACCCGGTTCGCCGGATATCGTTCGCTAGCATACCTTATATCATAGAACGACTTTCTGCCAACCGGAAAAAGACAAAGCCGCGCGCGACCTGACAAGGCCCCGCTGCCGCCACGACGCTGAGGGGTTCCGGTCAGCCGTTGTAACCGAGGCGATTTCAATCCCTCGGACAACCTGCTATGTTGTTTCACCAGTCTTGGTTCCCGAGAGCATGCGTCTGTGCGGCAGTACGCCGGTCGAGGGTATGGATGAGGCCGCTATTCGCCAGCATCCTGATTGTGGGCGCCAGCATGCTAACCGGGGCGCCGCTGGCCGCGCGCGATGACGGGCGGTATGCCAACTCGCCGCTCAAATCATGGTTCGACAGCTTGCGCTCCGGCCGCGGACCGTGTTGTTCCGATGCCGACGGCACCGTCGTCAGCGACGTCGATTGGGAGTCGAAAGACGGTCACTATCGCGTTCGGCCTGAAGGCGAGTGGATCGACGTTCCCGATGACGCCGTGATCACGCAACCGAACCTGGCGGGGCGGACAATGGTCTGGCCGATGCCTCGTGATGACAAGCCACCCTTGATCCGATGCTTCATGCCCGGGCCCATGGGATAGCTTCGCCCAATCTATCGCACCGGCGGACAGGCTTGCCGAGCAGGATCAGCCGGGCCGGCCGCCGGCCTTGTCCAGCTGAAGCTATTTTCCGCGAAATACCGGCTTGCGCTTTTCCCGGAATGCCTTCACGCCCTCTCGCGCATCCGCCGTTCGGGAAACGGCAGCAAGGGTTTGCGCCTCGTCCTCCATCTGGCTTTCCAGCGAGCGGTTCGGCGTCTGCAAAAACAGCCGCTTGATACCACCGAAGGCCTCGGTCGGGCCCGACGCCAGTTCGCGCGCGATCCTTTCGGCTTCTTTCAGAACCGCATCGTCGCTGGCAACAACGTCGACCAGGCCGGACGACAATGCCGCGTCGGCATCCATTGTCTCCGACGTCAGGAAGAAGCGGCGGGCACGCGAAGGCCCGATGCGCCGCGTCACGGTCGTCGTCGAGCCGCTGTCAGGCGTGAAGCCGATCCTGGCAAATGCCGCCGAAATGCGCGCTGACTTTCCGATCACGATCATGTCGCCCGCGGCCATCAGCGAGACGCTTCCGCCCGCGACGTTGCCCTGCACCGCCATCACCACCGGCGCCCGCATCCGAACCATCCGCACGATCGCGTGATGCAAATCGGAAGTCCAGATCTTGACGGTTCGCGGCAGGTTATCGCCGCTTGCCGCCAGCGCAATCAAGTCGCCGCCGACACTGAACAGTTTCCCGCGTGCCGAGATCAGCACCGCCCTGACGTCGTCGCGTTCGCTCAACTCGGCCATGCAGAGATTGAACTCGCGGCAGAATGCGCCGTCGATGGGATTGCCCCTGTCGGGCTGGTTGAGCACGATATGCGCGAGGCCGTCGGAGATCGTGCATTCAAAGCTCGTGGTCGGTGTAGCCAAGCCCATTTTTTCCTCCCGGCTTTCTGATCGCAGGTCGCGAAGGCGTTCAGGCCGACCGGCCGGCTTTTTCCTTGCGCGAGGAAGCCTGGATGGCTTCTCGCGCACGCTGCCATTCTTCCTTCGAAAGTTTCGAAAGTCCGGCGAAGGTACTGGGCGCTGCCAGATGGTGCCCGCCGTCGATGCTGATGGTGTCGCCGGTGATGTAACCGCAGCCATCCGACATCAAAAAAATCATCAAATGACGCAATTCGTCCATTTTCCCGAAGCGCCGCAGCGGCACGTCGTCGGCCTGCGTCGGGCCTACCGCGGTTTCCGCCAGCGGATTGAGTTTGTCCCATGCACTTTCAGTTGGGAACGGACCCGGCGCGATCGCGTTGACGCGAATTCCGTAAGGACCCCATTCCACGGCCAGCGACATCGTCATCGCATGGACGGCCGCCTTCGCCATCGCCGCCGGCACGACATAGGCCGAGCCGGTCCACACCCATGTGACGAGGTTACTCACGATCGCGCCTGGAAGACCGTCGGCGATCCAGCGCTTGCCGCACGCCTGCGCGGCGTAGAACGACCCGTCCATCACCGTGGAGCGGATCGCCTCGTAGCCTCGGGGAGATAATGTCTCGGTCGGAGCCAGAAAATTCGCGCCGGCATTGTTGACGAGACCGGTGAGCGGCCCGGTTGCCCAGATCGCCGACATCATCGCATCGATGCTTTCGGAATCGCGGATATTGGCGACGAAGGCGTCAGCCCGGCCGCCCGATCGCGTCCGGATCTCGCCGACCGCCTGATCGAGCACATCCTGCCTGCGGCCACAGATGAAAACATGTGCGCCGTGTGCGGCAAACCCCACCGACATTTCCTTGCCGAGGCCGGTTCCGCCCCCGGTCACCAGAATACGCTTTCCGTCAAGCACGTCGCGGGTAAACACGGGCGGGGATCCTCATCGGTGACGGGGTGGCCATCAAAAACTAATACGCTACCGTACTTAATTTGTAAACTGGCCCTCCCCGGCATCGACCTTTTAAGATACGCTGGCGTATGATATAGCTGCGCTGCAGTTCGTCTCCGGCGGATGCCGACGGCATCGCCGTTCCGAAAAATTGCCATCCGCGAAAGAAGTGTCTCGATGATCGATCGGCCAGACTGGTATCTCCGCCTGGGATATCTCATCCACGATGTTTCGCGGTTGCGGCGAATGATGTTCGACAGGGAGCTCGCGCCGCTGGGAATTACGCGGTCGCAGTGGTGGGTGCTGGCATTCATTTCGCGCAAGGACGGGCTGCCGCAAACCCAGCTCGCCAACGAACTCGACGTCGGCAAGGTCGCCCTGGGCGCGCTGATCGACCGGCTGGAAACCTCCGGCTTCGTCGTCCGGCAGGCCGATCCGGTCGACCGCCGCGTCAAGCGCGTCTACCTTACCAAGCAGGCGCGCGGGTTTCTGGAAAAGCTCCGCAAGGAGACCGACAAATTCAACGCCAAGATCGTGACCGGCATCCAGCGAAACCAGCTGGAGATCACATCGGATGCGCTGCTTGCGATGAAGCGCAACCTGCTGGCGATGTCGGGGGAAACCATGTCGGAAGATAGCGGGACTATCGATACCGCAAAGCCGGCAAAGCGGCACAAGAGAAAGCCTGCGGAACAGCGTCACGTCAGCGGCGGCTGATTTCTGGGCGACAGAACCCGGCGGCAGAGCCTGCCGCCGACGCGCGGCGACAATCGACGGCACGCCGATCATTTGCCCCAATGCCCACACCCGATCCGGGCCAGCACGGCCGCCACAAAAATCCAGATCGTGATGATGACGATCGCCGCAATCTTGCCGGGTGGACGTTGTCCGGCCTCGATCGCCCTGACGCGATACTCCGCCATTACTTCCGTCGGGATCAACGACACGACCAGCCAAATGCCGAGCGGCACGATGATCAAATCGTCCGCGTACCCGATCACCGGAATGAAGTCCGGAATGAGATCGATCGGCGACAGCGCATATCCCGCAACGGCGATCGCGAGAACCCTGGCGTACCAGGGCACGCGGGGATCTCGGGCGGCGAGATAGACGGCGTGAACGTCACGTATCAGCCTGCGCGCCCAGATTTTCAGGATGCGGAGCATAGCCCATGATGCCAGGATCGCCGAGACGATCCTCCTCGTCGAAGCCTCAAAGCATCGTCACTGAAGCTTGCACTTGGTTTCGGGACGATCGAGACCGAGCGTATCAAGCGTCGACGATTGATGGAGGAATCCCTCCTGTGGAGACACCGACACGGTGTTGCGGCCGTCGAACAGCAGGATTGGCTGTCGCAGCTGCAAATTCCAGTCGCGAATAGTCAACTTTTGACCCTTGAAGGCCGCAACCGAGAACTCAGGGCTCTTGATGTAGGCCTGCATCTTGCCGGCGTCGCTGGAATTGGTTCGGGCCGCCGTCTCACCGATCATGCGAACAGCGGTCCAGACCTGCATGTCGCTGGCCGTCATTGAACGCTGGAATGCCTTGGTAAAACGGTTTTGCAACTGTACGGCGCCCCATTGATCGAACGCCGCATTCCAGGTGGTGGGAACAAGTCCCGCCGAGCCAACCACCGGACGCGCATCCCAGGTCCGATAGGGCAGATAGCCGGCAAAAACCTCGCTTTCGTCCGCCGCCACGAGCACATCGTGCTCGGGTGCGCCTTGGGTCGCCACCGGCATCTGCCGCTGAATCTCGGTGACGCCGCTGTCGGTGCGCCGCGCGCCGCCGTTGTCCTTGAATTCGCGCTGCTCAACGATCTTGGCGCCGAACCGCGTCGCGGCATGGCGCAAGGCTTCGGCGAACAGCGCGTCCTTTTCGTGCGAGCCGACCAGCAGCATCCACCTGCCCCATTTTTTCCAGACCAGGTATTGCGCGAGCGCGTCGGCGAGCATCGAGCGCGTCGGCGCGACATGAATGACGTTGGCGCGACAATCCTGCTCGCGCAGCCGTTCGTCCAATGCCGATGCGTTTATCAGCATCTCGCCGCGAGCCTTGCCGGCGTCCGCAGTTTTGAGCAGCCGGTCAGCATCAAGGCTCGTGACGATGAACGACGCGCCCTGGTCGGCGAGCGCATTCATGGCCGCGACCGGATCGTCGCCCTCGCCCAGCAACGTCTCGACGAGGGTATAATGCTGATTGAGGAAGCGCCCGGTGGTATTATTGTCTTCGATCGCCAATTGAGCGCCGGCGAGACCGTCATTGGCGGCCGGTACGTCGATCAGCGATATCCTGATTCTCGATGGTGCCTGGCGAAGGTAGCCGATCTTGATTTCCAGCGGCTGATCGGACAAGCCCGCTCCGCTCGAGGCGATCAGTGCGCAGACACCAAGCAGAAGCCGCAGCAATCACACCTCCCATGACATGTTCAGACACGCTGCACGACTGAATTGCACCGCAACATATCGCCCGATGCCGTCCGGTCCAGCCGCTTCGGCAGCGGGACTTTCGGTCTGTTTTCCGTTAACTCCAGGGTACTCGATCTATTGTCTAGCACAAGGAAACACGAAATCGCCGGCTGAACGTCACACCGCTACGATTGTCTAATTCAGCAATTGGCGTTACGCCGGGTCCTGAAACGAGCTCGGGGTTCAATCCTGTGCTGATATGACGCCATATTCTTGTTCCAACGATGGAACGGGCTTTATTGTTCAAATCCAATCCGCTTGAACTGGACCTGACACATGTTCGATATGCGCCGGATCATAGCACTCGGCCTCTCTTTGGTCGGCTTCCTGCTCTCGTTTGATTCCGCCTTTGCCTTCCGCGCCTATGTTTCCAACGAAAAGGGCAATTCGGTGTCGGTGATCGACACCGGCAAGATGGAGGTGATCGCGACCGTCAAGACCGGGCAACGACCGCGCGGCATCGAAGTTTCCCGAGACGGCAAGTTCGTCTATGTCGCCGTCGGCGACGACGACACGGTCCAGATCATTGACACCAAGAGCCTGAGCATCGTTGGAGAATTGCCGTCAGGTCCAGACCCCGAACAATTCGCACTCGATTCGGCGGGAAAGTCGCTCTACGTCGCCAACGAAAATGACGCGATGGTGACCGTCATCGACCTGGAGAAGCGCGCCGCCGTCGGCGAGGTGTCGGTGGGCGTCGAGCCCGAGGGCCTGGCGGTCAGTCCCGATGCCAAGATCCTGATCTGCACGTCCGAGACGACGAGCATGGTGCATTTCATCGATACGACGAGCCGCGAGATCGTGGCCAATCTGCTGGTCGGTTCTCGCCCACGCTTTTCCGCGTTCAAATCCGACGGATCGGAGTTGTGGGTCACTTCCGAAATCGGCGGGGCTCTTGCGATTATCGATCCGGCAACGCGGCAGCTCAAGCAAACCGTCAGATTCGAGATTCCGGGACTTCGGTCCGAAGCGATTCAGCCGGTCGGCATCAATATCACCAAGGATGGCAAGCTTGGCTTCGTCGATCTCGGGCCCGCCAATCGCGTGGCGGTGGTTGACGGCGTTACTCACGCCGTCCTGAAATACCTGCTGGTCGGCCAAAGAGTTTGGCACGGCTCGTTTTCACCGGACGAGAAATATCTGCTGGTCGCTAATGGGGTCTCGAATGACGTCTCGGTCATCGATGTCGCGGCCTTGCGGGTCGTCAAATCCATTCAGGTCGGAGAACTGCCTTGGGGTGTCGCCTTCGGTCCCAATTGAAGGCGACAGCGCCGACGTTCGCCTGAACCGGCCACGAATGTGACCGCAACAGCGCTGTGCTTGCCGCGCGCTCGCCGCAAGAACCGTCAAATTTTACGCTTTTCACTGCCGGGATAGTCGCAGGTCCATTTCTTTGTAACCCATGCGGGATGCTGGCCGATCCACTGGGCGATATAGGGCTGCGCAGCCATCATGCATTGTTTGAGCGAACCATCCCAGGCGAACTGGAGATATTTCTCCTCGCAATTATTGGGATTGGCGATGGCACAGACGGTCAGGATGATTTCAATCAATCTGTCCTCCATTCAAAAATATGCCTCAGGCATATTACGTCAAATTCATCCCTCCGTTTCAAATTTCGACAGGAATTATACCGTTGCCCCCATTCGAAATCGCTATGACTGCACCGTCAGCCGTGGAACCTGGTGCGCGCCTATCGGCCGGTTCAAACAGTTGCCGCATTGCAACCTGTCGCGCGCAAGAACGTCCATCGACGGACCCGTGAAATCGGCAACCTTGACTTTGGAGGGCAGCGTGTAATGTTTCAAAAATACGGGACAACTTGGCTGGATTTTGCGGGAGATTTGGCCTTCGCAGCTTGTGCTGCGGATGCGTGAACGCGTGAGTTCGCAGCAACCGAACAGATGGTTTTCGGAAGAGCCACGCGTTCCGGACTCAACAAAAAACAATGGCGGTGAGACGCCAGATGAAGTCCAACGGACGCCGGAGCCTTTAAATCATGACACTCGAAACAATTTCTCTCAATCGATCGCATGAAGGCGTGCAAGGCGTTTACAAACACGCCAGCCGTGAGACCCGGACGGCCATGACCTTTTCGGTCTATGTCCCACCGCATCAAGCCGACGCGACGCTCCCGGTGATCTGGTATCTTTCCGGACTGACTTGCACGCATGCCAACGTCACCGAGAAAGGTGAATATCGCAGGGCCTGCGCGGAACTGGGCCTGATCTTGGTCGCGCCTGACACCAGCCCGCGTGGCGAAGGTGTGCCCGGTGATCCCGCCGGCGCCTACGATTTCGGGCTTGGCGCCGGCTTCTATGTCGACGCCACCGAGGCGCCATTTGCGAATAATTACCGAATGTGGAGTTATGTGACGGAAGAACTCCCCGAATTGATCGCCGGGCACTTTCCGGTTGATCCCAAACGGCAATCAATCCTTGGGCATTCGATGGGTGGGCATGGCGCCCTTACCATTGCGCTGCGGCATCCTGCGCGCTACCGCGCTGCCAGCGCCTTTTCGCCGATCGTCGCACCGTCACAGGTGCCGTGGGGGATCAAGGCATTGGGCGGATATCTCGGCGACGACCGCGATGCCTGGCGCAAGCATGATGCTGCCGCCCTGATCGAGGATGGCGCGCGGTTCGCCGATTTTCTCGTCGACTATGGCGATGCCGATCAATTCCTGGCCGAACAACTTCGCCCTGACCTGCTGGAGCACGCCTGCAGGCAGGCGGCAATCCCGCTTACCCTTCGCCGCCAGGCCGGCTATGACCATAGCTATTACTTCGTATCGACCTTCATGGAAGATCACATGCGCTGGCACGCCGCGCGATTGAGATCCTGAGGCACTCCTCCCCCGTC
>JAJYAH010000209.1 GCA_021779635.1 Pseudomonadota bacterium
GATCGAGGAACGGTTTCGCGAAGCGATGGCCGGCGCCTATGTGGCGCTCGACCGGCTTCGCAGCGAGGGCGTGGTCGCGGGCATTGGCGTCGGCGTAAACGAGGCCGAGATGTGCGTGCGTTTCGCGCACGCCGGATCGTTCGACACGATGCTGCTCGCCGGGCGCTATTCGCTGCTGGAGCAACCGGCGCTCGCGCAGTTCCTGCCGCTGGCGCAGCAACAGGGAATCGCGGTTTTGCTCGGTGGCGTATTCAATTCGGGCATTCTGGCAACTGGCGCGGTCAGCGGCGCCAAGTACAATTATCAGGATGCGCCACCTCATATCCTGGCAAAGGTCGCAGACATCCAGCGGATCTGCGAGGCCCACGGCGTTGCCCTGCCGACTGCGGCGCTGCATTTCGCCTTGGGCCACCCGGCGGTGGCCAGCGTTGTGCTGGGCGCACAAAACCCGCAGGAGGTTGAGCGCAACGTGGTCGCGCTCTCCAGCAAGGTGCCGGCCGGGTTGTGGGCCGATCTGAAGTCGCGGCACTTGCTCGATGCGGACGCACCCGTTCCAGTATCAAGCTGATGCGGATCGATGCTCACCATCATCTGTGGATTCTCGCTCGGGGAGATTATGGCTGGCTGACGCCCGACCTGGCGCCGATCTATCGGGATTTCCAGCTCTCGGACCTGGCGCCGCACCTCTCCGCAGCCAGGATCGAGGGAACGATCCTGGTTCAGGCCGCGCCGACCGAGGCGGAGACAATGTTTCTGCTCGATATCGCGGAACAGGCGGAAGTGGTGCGCGGCGTGGTCGGCTGGACGGATTTCGACGCAGCGGATGGCGTGGCGCGCATCGATGCGATGGCGGCGCAGAAGCTGCTGGTAGGGCTGCGGCCCATGGTGCAGGACATTCCCGACGATGATTGGCTGCTTGGTCCGGGACTGACGCCGCTGCTGACGGCGATGGCCCGGAATGATCTGATCTTCGACGCCCTGGTAAAGCCGCGTCATTTACCAAGATTCTTGCAAGTGGCCGGCAGCCATCCCGATCTGCAGTTCGTGCTCGATCATTGCGCCAAGCCGTCGCTGGCGACCGGCGACATTACAATTTGGCGCCGCGATATGGCGCGGCTCGCCGAACACCCAAACGTCGTCTGTAAATTGTCGGGACTGGCGACGGAGGCTGCACCGGATTCGAGGCCCGCGGATCTGCGTCCGGCAGTGGATCATGTCCTTGCGTGTTTCGGGCCACAGCGCATGCTGTGGGGAAGCGACTGGCCGGTGGTCAATCTTGCCGGCGGCTATGCAAAATGGCTCGCTTCCGCCGAAAGCCTGCTGGCGGACCTGTCGCCGGACGAAAAGACCGCGGTCTTCGGCGGTAATGCGGCGCGCATCTATCTGGCAAAACGCGGACGACGGGCAGGTTGAGAGCGATCGACCGTGCGTTCCGACGACGTCACGCCATCGAGCCGAATAAGCCACGAATCAACGGATTGACGCGGCTGGCGGCTCGTTGGCGATCCGATCCCACAACGCCCGGATCATGTCTTTCATGACCAGCGCTTCCTGCCAGCGATCAGAGAGCTCGTTGCCGTCGGGACCGGTGATGGCGTAGGGCGGGGGACCAAGCTCGCAAAGGAAGGTGAGCGTCGCATCGGGTCCCGCGCGCTTCTTCCAGGAGCGTATGCCGTAATCCCACCAGCCCATGAACAGCGAGACCCACCCCTGGTGCTGCGGAAAGCCGAGCGAGATCTGTACCTGCTCGCGGCTTGCGATGCGGCCATGAATGCCCCAGGTCTTGTCAAGAATACGATGGATCAGCGCGTGGTTGACGTCATCGACTGGCCAAGCGAATTCGCGGCCGACCAGATAGTGCGAGAGATCGGCGGTCAGCCGCAGGTCGGGAAAGCAGTCGAGGAGCTGCAGTGTAAAGAACAGATCCGTCGTCATACGGTCGCGATGCGTTTCGACATGCACTGCTACGCCGGTCTGTTCAGCAAGGCGGCGCCAGCCTTCGAGCAGCGGGATACAGTCTGTGAGCCGCCGCGGACGAACGTCCGGCTGCAGATTGACATGGTCGGCTCCGAGCTGCGCCACTAGCTCGAGCACCGGCTTCAGGTCGTCGACGGTCTTCGGATAGCACTGTGCCTGCCAGATCATGCCGTGCGATCGCAGGAAGGTTGTGACCTCGGTTGCGAAGGCAGAATCGATGAAGCGCACGCCGGCACCGTCAAACCCGGCATCGCGGATCATCGCGAGCTGGGTTTGAAGCGGCCATTCCAGCTCATTCGCCAATCGCCGCTCCATCGCCCAGAGCGACTGCAGCACGCGCAGTTGTTGCGCCACGGATCAGGCCCGGGCCGGCATTGCTGCCGGCAGTTCGTTGCTTGCGAAACCGTCAGCCGCGATCTTCTCCTGATAGGTCTCGGGTCCGATCCAGATCGCGATCACCGTGCAGGCCGAAAGAAACATTGCGTAGCAGGCGACCGGCCACCACGTTCCGTAAGCCGCAACCAGCGCGGTGGCCACGAACGGCGCCGGGCCGCCCGACAGCAGCGAGCCGAGTTCGCGCGCAAAGGCAAAGCCGGCGAAGCGGCGCTGCGGTGGGAACAGCTCCGCGAAATAGGCCGCTTGCGGTCCGAACATTGCCGCCGTCACCACGGCGCGGGCAAGGATGAAGGCGAGCGCGATCATGATCCACTGCTTGGTGCCGATCATCCAGAAGAAGGGGAAGGCGAGTGCGACACCCGCCAGCGCGCCGAACATGTAGACCGGTCGTCGTCCGATCCGGTCCGACAAGGCGGCAAAGCCGAGGATCGTGAACAGCTCGATCGTGAATGCCAGCATCAGCGCGCTCAGCGCGTCCGATTTCGGTACGCCGAGTGTTGTAATGATGTAATTCAAGCCGAACACGGGAAAAAAGTAGCCCAGTTCGTTCTCCGCCATCCGCGCGCCCAGCACGACGAGAAAATTGCGCGGGTGTTGGCGCAGCGCTTCCACCGCAGGATTGCGCTCCACTTTGCCGCGCGCGACCACGGCATCCATATAGACAGGCGTTTCGGTTACGCGCAGGCGGACGAAGATGCCGACAAGGATCAGGACGAAGCTTGCCAGGAAGGGAAGACGCCAGCCCCAACTCATCAGGTCTTCGCGCGGCAGCATTGTCACTAGCGCGAATGCGCCGGCCGCCAGGAGATTGCCGACCGAGACGCCAAGCGGCGCGAAGCCACCCCAGAGGCCGCGATGCTTCGGTGGCGCATTCTCGACAAGATAGATCACCGCGCCGCCATATTCGGCGCCCGCACCGAGGCCCTGGATGACGCGCATCGCCACCAACAAGACCGGTGCCCAGCCGCCGATCTGCGCGTAGGTCGGCAGGAAACCGATCGCGGTGGTACCGATGCCGATCATCAGAAGGGTCGCGACCAGCACCGGCTTGCGCCCATAGCGGTCGCCGAGGATGCCGAACAGAAGGCCGCCGAGCGGCCGCACCACGAAACCGACGCCGAAGGTGAGGAACGATAGCAGGGTACCGATGATCGGATCACTCTTCGGAAAGAAGATCTCGCCGAACACCAGCGCGGCGGCCGTGCCGTAGAGGAAGAAGTCGTACCATTCGAGCGCCGATCCGATGCTTGCGGCAAGGATCACACGCAGGCGCGATTTACTGGGACCGCCGGTTGCCGTCTCGGTCATTCGCTCCCTCGTTAAATTGTTTTATTTGCTATCTTGGAAACAACGATGCCCGCGGCTCGCCGCGGGCATCGTCGTTGACGTTACGCGGCACGCGTAAAGTAGGATTTCTTTGCAGCCGACTGGGTCTCGTAGATCGAGCCTTGTCGCTTGGCCGGCGGAAGTGGCATTCGAACCGGCACATTGGTGAGCCGGGGCGTGATCACCGAGGGCCCCGTCAGCAGGCGGCTGTCGAATTCGTCAAAGTCCTTGACCCCCAATAACGGCCAGGCGTCGCTGGCAGCGACTTCGTAGAGCAGGAGATTGCGCGGCTTGCTCGATGTGTTGGTCGCGGAGCCGTGCAGGGCACGCACGTGGTGGAAGGACATGCTGCCGGCCTTGCCTGTGCAGGGCACCGCGCGCCCGATCTCGTCCTGGATCAGGTCCGGATCGATCAAGCCGGCAAAGCAGCCGTCGTCGCCGTGATGATTCCATATGTCCTTGCCGGTGTGCGAGCCCGGCGTCACCAGCATCGGGCCGTTCTCAAGATCGCAATCATCGAGCAACACGCCGATCGCCAGCACGTCGTCATTGGTGTGCGGATAGAACGCCCAGTCCTGATGCCACTCGACCGGCGAGCCATATCGCGCGGACTTCATGTTCAGCTTGGAGCCATGCAGGCGCAGCCCGGGGCCGATCAGCGTGGTGAGGATGCCGATCACGGATCGGCTGCGGACGATCTCATCGAAAATCGGGTGCACCTTGTGCGGCGCCTTGATGCGGCGGACCCTCGGGTTCTCCGGGGTGTGACCGGGTTCGAGGTCGTAAACATCGTTGTGCTCAGTGACATTGGCCGCGCCGGCAACAATCTCGGCCAGCGCCGTACGCACCCTGGCGAGCGTATCGTTGTCGAGAACCTCAGGGATCACGATCACCCCATCCCGCTTGTAAGCCTGAGCCAAGTCGTCCGAAATCATGCCGTTTCTTCCCTGTTTCGCGTTATGGTAGCGCTAACATTCGGAATGATACCGCTGTCATTGTGGATTAACAAGCTGGAACCGGGCACGCTCCTGACCATGAATACCAAACTGTCTCACGCCGAGACCATTCCAGCCGACGTCGCGCCCACACTTTCGGCGGTGGCCAAACGCGCCGGCGTCTCGTCGATCACGGTTAGCCGAGTGCTCCGTCTGCCCGACCTGGTCGCACCGGAGACCCGCGCGCGCGTCGAGCGGGCGATGCGCGAATTGGGTTACGTGCCGAACCTGGTCGCGGGCGCGCTTGCGAGTGCACGGACCAATTCAGTCGGAGTGCTGGTGCCGACGATCGCCAACTCGATCTTTGCCGACACGGTGCAGGGACTCTCGGACAAGCTCGAGCCGCTCGGCTTCTCCGTCTTGCTGGCGCAGTCGCGTTACGACGCCTCACGCGAGGAACGCATGCTGGCGGCGCTGCTGTCGCGGCGGCCCGAAGCAATCATCATGGTCGGCTCCCCCGCGACGGAAGAGGGCAGCCGCTTGTTGCGCCACGCGCGCATCCCGATCGTCGAGACATGGGATCTGCCGTCCAGGCCGATTGATGCCGTCTCCGGCTTTGACAATTACAAGGCCGGCGTTGCTGCCGCAAAGCACCTGGTCGCGCAGGGGCGCAAGCAGCTCGCCTTCATCGGCGGCGATGATCCGCGCGCGACACGCCGCTGGCTCGGCTTCAAGGACGAAATCATGGCCAGTGATCTCAGAGAGCCACGCCGCCTGGTCCTCGATCGCAAGGCCTCCAGCGGCGCGGCGGCCCATGGGCGCCTGCCGGGTGTCGATGCGGTATTCGCCGCCAACGACGCCCATGCTATCGGCTTCATGTCGGGGCTTCGCAAGGCCGGCCTGTTGCGCGAGGGCTCGGCGTCGGAGCAGCCGGTCGCGGTCATCGGTCTTGGCGACCTTGAAATGGGCCGCTTGTTCTCGCCGGCATTGAGCACGATCAGTGTGCATGGTGATGCGATCGGCTGGACGGCAGCGACGCTCACGCTCGACCGCGGCGGAGAGCGCCAGGTCGATCTCGGCTTCGAACTGGTGTTGCGCGACAGCGGCTAGTTGGCGTTGGCCGCTCGATCCTCGGCGAACCAGCGCGTCCGACCGGGCGGGGCGCTGGATCAGGCCGCTGAATTCGCCAGCAATTCCGATTTACCGGTGTCTTCCAGCGAGAACACGCCGAAGTCGGCCGCGGCCGCCATGATCCGGGACAGCGACGCCAGTGCACGGTCGCGGTCGTCTTCCAGCAATTTGCGCTGGCTGCTGACCGCGGCGGCGGCATCGCGCCGGCGGATGGCGTCGAGCGTGGAGCGCATCAGATCGGCGGCTTCGCGGCGGATCTCCCGGGTCTGATAATCGAGCGGCGCCTTCCAGATCGTCGCCCACACCGTCTGATTGGCGAGATCGGCGAGTTGTTCGGCGAGCAGTTCGTTGCCGGAACCGTGCGCCACGGTCCGCACCGCGCGGGTCGTCACGCGTGCGAACGCGATCGGATCGCCGTCATCGACCATCGCGTCAAGCTCCGCGCAACGCCGCGCAAGCGTGTCGATGTAACTCTCGACCGGTGCCGTCGCCATGGTGCGAGCAGCGAGCAGCGACAGCGCCATGCGGACGTCGAACAGGTCGGCGACCGATTTCAGCGACAACGGCCGTACATAGGCGCCGCGTCTAGGGTTGAAATCGACAAGACGCCGGCGTTCGAGGATGCGGATGGCTTCTCGGATCGGACCACGGCTGACGCCAAAACACTGCGCCAGTTCGAGTTCGATCAGCCGCTCGCCGGATTTGCGGCGGCCGGCGACGATCTCGGCGCCGAGCTCTTCGGCGACCTGCTCGGGAAGCGTGCGGGGCGCGAACTTCCGCTCGAACTCGTCATCGTCTCTGGTCATGGGGCTCCCGGGTATCGCCCAATCGCGCGGGGCTTGTCGCCGGCGCAACCCTTCTATACTCAGGAATATCTATTGTTGACAATCGACAATCCGTCCTTCAATGGAATTGAGACAACCTGCGAAGAAAAAAATGTGGTTGTTTTCAACCAGAAAACCGCGGCGGCTGGGTTGAACACCTTCCGGACATCGCGAAAGCCATAAAACACAATGTCCCGGCAGCAGACCGGGCAGGTTCAGGGAAGGAGCAGGTGGATGGCGACATCGTCTACGGCGCAGGTCTCGGTGCCTGCCTTCGGATTCGCTCCAACCTTGAAGCCGGACTTGTCCGTTCAGCTGCTCAAGATCTGACGGCCCGATCCGATGGTCGGTCTCGCCGACATCTCCGGCTCGATCACGGCGCGCCCGCCGGCGGCGCGCATAACGGCGGCCGGCGCGCACACGCAAACACTTCTTGACGTCCGCGCCCTGTCGCTCGCCTTCAAGACCTCGGACGGCGAACTGCCGGTCATTCGCGATGTCAGCTTCTCGGTTACTCCCGGCGAGCGCGTCGGCATCGTCGGCGAAAGTGGCTGCGGCAAGACCGTTACAGGCCTGTCGCTGCTGCGCCTGTTGCCGGCCCGGTCGGCGAGGCTGTCCGGCCAGATCCTGTTCGAAGGCCGCGATCTCGCGACCTTGTCGGCGCGCGAAATGCGCGCGGTGCGCGGGCGCGAGATCGCAATGATCTTCCAGGAACCGATGAGCGCGCTCGATCCGGTCTTCACCGTCGGCGACCAGATCAGCGAGGCCTATCGCACGCATTTCCCGGTTGGCCGCAGGGAAGGCCGCGAACGCGCCATCGCCGCACTCGCCGGCGTCGGCATCCCGGTACCGGCGCGGCGTTGCGACGAGTATCCGCACCAGCTGTCGGGCGGCATGCGTCAGCGTGTGATGATTGCGATGGCGCTGATCTGCGAGCCGAAGCTTCTGATCGCAGACGAACCGACCACCGCACTCGACGTCACGGTGCAGTCCCAGATCATCGATCTCCTGCAACGCCTGAGCGAACGCACCGGCACGGCATTGCTGTTCATCAGCCACGACCTCGGCGTCGTGGCCGAAACCTGCTCGCGCATGATCACCATGTATGCGGGCGAAGTGGTCGAGGATGCGCCGGTGGATGATGTTCTGGTCAAGCCTCGGCACCCCTATACGTCCGGGCTGCTGCGTTCGCTTCCCGGCCTCTGCGCCCGGCGCAGCGTGCTGCCCTCGATCAACGGCCGCGTACCGTCGCTGCAGGCGATGCCGGCGGGTTGCCGCTTCCAGCCCCGATGCACACATGCCGCTGACCGATGCGCGGCACCGCAGACGCTTGCCGAGCTTTCGCCATCGCATCGTGTGCGCTGTTGCCGCGCATCCGAGATCGCGTTGCCGGGAGCGGTAAACCCATGACGAGCGTATCGGACGGCGCGCCGCGACCCGAAAATCCGCGAGGTCCGATCATGGCGGTGCGCAATCTGCGCGTGCTGTTTCCGACGCGGGACGGCCGGGACACCGTCAAGGCCGTCGATGGCGTCGATTTCGACGTGCGCGCAGGCGAGACGCTCGGCATCATCGGTGAGTCCGGCTCCGGCAAGACCACGCTCGGGCGCGCGCTGGTTTCGCTCATCGCACCGACTGAAGGCCAGATCCTGCACGACGGTCTCGATCCGGCGACGTTGCGCGGCGCGGCATTTCGCGCGCATCGCCGCGACTACCAGATCGTGTTCCAGGATCCGAACGCGGCGCTCAATCCGCGCATGACCATTCTCGACAGCGTGATCGAGCCGGCCGAGATCATGCAGGACGGCACCGACGAATCCCGTCGCAAGGCTGGTTTCGCCGTGCTCGCGCGGGTCGGGCTGCCGCGCGAGCTTTCGGGCCGCTATCCGCACCAGCTTTCCGGCGGCCAGAAGCAGCGCGTCAATATCGCGCGGGTGCTGATGCTGCGCCCGAGGGTAATCGTGTGCGACGAGGTTGTGGCCGCGCTCGACGTTTCGATCCGCGGCGACATCCTCAATCTGTTTGCCGACCTGCAGCGCGAATTCAATCTCACCTACGTATTCATCACCCACGACATCTCGGTGGTCTCGCACATCTCGGACCGCATCGCGGTGACCTATCTCGGCCGGCTGGTGGAACTCGGGGCGGCGGAAGACGTGATCGAGCGGCCGCTGCATCCCTATACGCAGGCGCTGCTCTCCGCCGAACCTGTGCCGCTGCCGTCCGCGCTGCGCGCGAACCGCCGGATCGTGCTCGAAGGCGAAATTCCAAGCCCGGTCATGCCGCCGTCGGGCTGCCGCTTTCGCACGCGCTGCCCGGCCGTGCAGGCGCGCTGTGCCGAGGAGGTCCCCGCCTGGCGTGAGTTGAAACCGGGACACCGGGTGGCCTGCCATTTTTCGACGGCCGAGGGGCCGCCGTCACGCGACGCCCATAGGCAAGAAACGACAGCATTCGGGAGGACGGAATGACAGACGGCAACCGGACCATCGGCGCACTGAGCCGGCGCGATATTTTTGTATTGGCGGGCGGCGCTGCTCTCGCTGGCGCGACCGGCCTGCCGGCATTGGCGCAGGAGACCGCGAAAAAGGGCGGCGTTCTCAAGGTCGCGGCTCCCGCCAACCCGTCATCGCTCGATCCGGCGACCGGCGGCTCGGGCGCCGATCACAGCGTGTTGTGGACCATGTACGACACGCTGGTCGAGTGGGACTATGGGACGCTGAAGCCGAAGCCGGGGCTTGCCAAATGGTCCTACCCCGATCCGAAGACCATGGTGCTCGACATCGAGAAGGGCGTGAAATTCCACGACGGCACTGATCTGGACGCCGAGGCCGTCAAGTTCAACATCGAGCGCAACCGGCAGGACGCCC